>JAKQSH010000101.1 GCA_029570245.1 Deltaproteobacteria bacterium
CCGTCGGCGACCGCCTGGAAATAGCGATAAAAGGTGTTGTCGCCTTTGAGACCCGGAGCATAAAGAATCTTTGTGTCGCCGCCCCATTCCTTTTCCATTTCCTGGAGCATTTTCACCTCTTTGCGGGTGAAAGCCGTTTTCTTGACCAGGAAGGATGCCAGAAAACTTTGCTTGAGAACGATGAAGTGATTCTGCGGAACTCTTGTATGACCGAGGTTGCGCAGCATCTGCACTCCCTGTGAGCACAGGCGCAGCGTTTCGCGCGGGGGATCGAAAACCCAGCGGATCATCGACAGTATGCCGCCGTCGTTGAGATGTTTGAAATACTCTTCGAAGGCTTCGGTTGTGTAGATGTAATTTTCCGAGAGCACGTAAGCACCCGATGAAAGAGCCGTCCAGGTATCGACGCCGGACATCTGGATTATGTCGTATTTTTCGGGCGAACGGCGCAGGAAGGAGCGGCCTTCCTCGTGAATTACAGTTACTCTGTCGGCGGTGTATGGATTGTATTTGAATCCGGCGTAGTGAGCGCGTGCCGCGTTCAGCATGGCCGAGTTGATTTCCACTGCGGTTATTTCACGGGCCTCCTGATGCAGCGCCGTCAGAATATCCGCGCCGCCTCCCAGGCCGATTATTGCCACCTTGGGTTCTTTTTTGAAGTGATAGGCGGTTGAATACAGAGTTTTACCGATGAATTTTTCCTCGCCCCAGGGTTTGTCAACGTCGTAGGCGAATGTGTATGCGTCGCCGTCGATGGTGAAAACCTTATCTACATGTATTCCGGCCAGACCCTGCTGGCGGATTTTAGGTGCGGTTACAACGTCGATGCGTCCGCAGGGGTTCCACTCGGAACTGATGGTTTGAAGGTCTGGAATTTCGTTCTGGAACATTCCCAGCGCTTTTGATGCGGCAGGCGTGACCGGGAAAATATAAGGTGTTGCGGGAATAAGGATGAAGCATATTATTCCAAGAGCCAGTGCCAGAATGCGCGATCTGTTGTCTACATATATCAGTATTCCAGACAGGGAAGCGAAACCGATGATGAGGAACAGCGAATAATCTCCACCGATTTTCTGAAGCAATATCAGGAAAATGGCCGCTCCCAGTGCCGAACCCAGCAGATTCCAGAAGTAAAGCTTATGAACCATTCTTACGTAATGGGTCATAAGCACGGTAATTGCCAGCCCGGTAAAAAAGAACGGAGGCAGAAGGAAGAGATAGTACAGGAAAATAAAGCTCAGTTGAACTGCTGAATTCGCCATGAACGTGTCAAGCGGTATGCGCAGCACCACTATGAAGCTGAGTATGGTTGACAGCGCAAATCCGATTACTGCGCGACCAGCGGTGCGGCGCACCTGGCTTTCGTCGCCGACGCCTTTTATTGCAACATAAGCGCCCGACGCTCCGAAGCCGAGCATGGCGACGGTGATTACCATGTAGGTCAGATGGTGCCACAGCGTTACTGAGAAAACACGCACCTGCATGATCTCAAGAGTGAGAGTCGCCAGCGAGAGCAGAAACACCCCAACGGGAAGGGTCCACCTTTTTTCCATGTCTACCTCATATCTTCAATAGTGATTTCCGTATCATACAAAAATGCCCGGTTAATCTAGCAGAGCAGCCCCGCTAAATCAAACAGATGTTGAGATTCTTAAGTTTTTTGTTCACTTGAAACATTCTTTCCCCGGTCAGTATTTTTTGATTTCTCCATGCTCAAACACTCCGATGTCTTTGACTACAGGAAGTGGCCTGTTGAGTCCATCCGGTATTCTGCGCAGATTCATCATGTCGATGCCGAATCCGTATCCGCCTGAATTTTCATTCTTTCCGGTTACTTTGAATGTGAAATCGTTCAGCCCCTTTTTCAGATGCACTTTGTCAATCAGAATCTGCCGTTCGAGCGACTTTGCCGGACTGTATGCGTCCTGTTCTTTTCCGGCGACGAAATTGTTCACAATCAGTTTCCATCTGCCGTAATTCGGTGCTCTGGTTGCAGAAGCTTCAATAAGATAATCGCCTTCTTCAAATACATACTGTCTTATTTTGAAGTACGCACCGTTTTCCTGAGTTCTGAAGTACAGCTGATGACCATCGGTGAGGCCGCGAAATCCTTTGTTTTTGCCGTAGCTGGCATATGCGATGCCGCCTCGCGTTTCTATTGCCGGAACTTTGGCCTGCATTTCGATGGAAATGACGCCTTCGAATCTTTCTTTCTCAAGTTTGACCAGTTGTGTTCCGTAAACGCGCAGGCGGTAGAATTCGCGCTCCGGGTAATAGTACATAAGCTGAGCGGTTGAATCCATTATCTGCCTGGCA
Organism: Deltaproteobacteria bacterium; assembly: GCA_029570245.1. Lineage (GTDB taxonomy): Bacteria > Myxococcota_A > SURF-8 > SURF-8 > SURF-8 > JAKQSH01. Next base: position 2,317 of record JAKQSH010000101.1, read on the forward strand.
TAAATTACATCGCCGGAAAAATCAGCGTCGTTATATATGAAGCCGTAGCCGTATGATGTGCCCATGCCGGGCAGCACAACAACGGCGTTGTGAATATCGTTTTCTTTCACCAGCCGACCGAGCTTTCCGTTTATTCCTCTGAAATTTTCGTAATTTTTCCATAGAGAGGGGCTGAGATAGAACACGCAGAAAATCAGCATTGTAAGAGCCAGAGCTGGTATTATCGCTCCGATTACATTCGCGACCGGACGCAGTTTTTCAGCGGCAAGCTGCATCAGCCGGTCGGATTCAAGTATGCCGTGTGCGCCCAGAATCGAAAGCGGCCCCAGAATTGCGAAGTAAAAACGCGGACCGTAACAGTTGCCGTGATAATAAAAAAGCATGTACCCGCCTATGAACACAAAACTCATTGCATAAAGCAACCACGCGGGATAATTACGCCTTATTAAAATTATCGGCAGCAGAATAAAAACCACCACAAGCGGCAGACCATAGAGATTCAACACCAGGCTTGCCATGCGATGATGCGTAACTTCGATGGCATCCGAAAAATAGTAGCCTTCCGGGAAACTGTACTGGCCGTGTTCGGCTTCGCAGCCGATATGCTTTCCGAATCCCAGCTTATGGCAGTCCGGCTTGAGTTCCGTTCGTTCGAAGTATGTGTCCTGCGCGAATTTCAGCGCCGATCCGTTCAGCGCGTAATTGTAACCGAGTTGTGAAGCGACGAAAATCAGGCCGATCAGCGCCATCAGCGCTGCGGATTTCCATTTCATGCCGCCTCTTGCTGCGGCTGGCGCAAGCAGCATCAACATAAGCGGCGCCATAAGAATTGCGTCGTATGCGCGTGTAATGAAAAGCAGTCCCCACATGAGACCAGCCAACGGCAGGTGCCAAGTGCGCGCCGCGCGGTGATGTTCAACCAGAATATAGAACGCAGCCAGTCCCAGAAGGGAGCTTTGTGTGTGCGCCATGAACGATGCGGACATGAATATCGAAAACGGTGTTACGGCTGCCAGCAGCAGGCTGAGTCGGGCGTTGCGTTCGTCGAATACAAGCCCGGCCAGTCGATAGATTATCAGCAGCATTGCCGTGCCCATGAGCGGTGCGATGATCCACGGCAGACCGATCAGAAAGCCCAGCGCCAGAAAAATCGGCCAGCCCGGCTGAAAGAGAGAGAAAAGGCGTCCGTCGTTGATGTAGAAATGCGGGGAGAAAAATTCGTAGAGCGGGTGCGAGTCCTGAACGAAACGTCCTGCCGCAAGCATTTTTGCCTGAAAATAATAAGCCACCGAATCCGAAACATGCGGAACGGTTTCGAGCACAAAATGCTGTGCAAGCAGCGTTGCAATAAGCCATGCCGCAAGAATCGGCCAGACGAACATACGTTCCGGCAGCATGAGAATTTTATTGAGAAATACTGTAAGTGGGCGGCGTGCGAAAATCAGCAGCAGCAGGGAAATGCCGAAAATGGTCTGAGGCACCGGCAGATGTTTTGTAAAAACGCCCAGCGGCTCATAACCCGAAAACAGGTAGAAGGCCGCCGCCATAAGCATCAGGCGCAGCGAGTATGCAGCGATTCTACGCCACAATGAAATTACCTCAGGCTTTCTTAATGTTCCGGTAAAGTGCCAGCATGGCCACCATGTAGCACAGAACCGCCAGCAGCGAAGTGGCCGTTATGCCGTATGCAATCGAAATGATTACAGCCAGAACCGAGCCTACTACCGAAAACGCGCCGTTAATGGACCACAGCCAGGGCGTTTCTTCCGGTATTCTGCGTTCGGCTGCGGTCAATCCGATGGGGAAGCACGATCCCATCGGTATTCCAAGCAGGAACATCGTTACGACTGCAAAGACTATGCGCGGTGCCAGAGGGGAGCCATGGAACAGCCCCATGAGCGGAGGCAGCGCCAGCGTCGCCAGCAGGGTCATCGCAAAGACTGTCGCCAGGGCAACGCGGAAGCGTTTGTCGCTGTCTGCTCTGTTGAGGATAAAACGTCCGGTCAGCCAGCTGCCGAGCGAAGTCGCCACCAGCAGCGAGAACAGCACGGCTGTCAGCGAATAGAGCGGCTGTCCGAAAAACAGCGTGAAGCGTTGCAGCAGTGCGATTTCGAGCGTAATAAAGCCAAGGCCGATTGCGCTGAAATACAGCGAGTGTCCCTGCAGTTCGCGTGCGTTTACATCAGAGCCCTTTTTACGACGCATCCACCATACCGGAAGAATCAGCACCGCCACTGAAAGAATTACCACCACCGCCAGCAGGATGAGCAGCGTCATTACAGCGCGCATGTTGAAACTCGTCACCCACTGATTCTGACGTTCTATTTTGAATGCGTCGCGGAAACGCAGCGTGTGGAAGAAAAATGGCCGCTCGTCGGTCGGCGGCGTGATGTCCAGCGAATGATTGGCAATGACGCTGTCGTGAGTTTTCGGGTCAAGCAGCTGCGCGAAAACATCCATATCGGCCATTTCGGGCGTCAGCAGCTTTGTGAATTTCAGATTCTCGCAGTCGGTGTTGAACGTGGCGATATCTTCTTTGCTGAAAGGCGAGGGAGACACCAGAACTGTAGCCACGCCGGTTTTGGAATTTTCATGCTCTTCGAATTCGCTGGCGGCAACCAGTATATGATCGCGCGGATTTTCGATGCCCATTTCCTTCAGAACCGAGTATGCCATCGAAAGCAGACGCAGAACCTCGCCCGGACGCTGGCGCACCCACCAGCGCGACACGCCCAGCACACCGTTTTTATTTAGGTGTGTCAGAAATTCGCGCCAGGCTTCGTGCGTATACAGATTGTTTTCCGTCAGTACGAAAGCTCCGGCTGTTGTGGCCGCCCAGCTGTCGATCAGCGAAATCTGAATGATGTCCCATTTGCCACTGCTGCGTTCTATAAAGCTGCGCGCTTCGTCGTGGTGGAATTTAACCTTCGGGTTCAAGTCCAGATGTCCGGTGAAGTCGCCTTTGATTCGGTTTATCAGTTCAAGAATCTGGTCGTTGATTTCGACGCCTGTAACGCTTTTGGGGTTGTAAAGCAGCGAAGTCAGGATATCTCGCCCTCCTCCAACACCCACCACCAGTACGTCCGATTCGGGGCGCATGTAGTGCGCAAGCGAAGTCACGTCGTATTTGAGGTGCATTATGTCATTGTAATTGCCGCTGAATTTTGTCAGCACCGTTCCGGCGGCGGCGTCGATCATCAGCATAAGCTGTTCAGGATTTTTTTTCGGCTTGTATGCGGGCGACATGCCCCAGGCGAAGGCAGCGTCAAGGACATCGGCGAATACGGTAATGACGGCGTGTTCGTTCCACATTTCTACGTCGGGCGCTTTTATGACGCGTTCAGAGTAGGGCAGGCCCCATACGTTTTTAACCCACTTGATTTCGAAAAAGCGGGCAAAAGGTTGTTGCATTACTAGCAGAAGGGTGATTACCAGAGATGCTACGGCTATTTTACGCAGTTTGCCAGATGCTGAAGAACTGTAGAAAAGTGCCGCCAGTGCCGCCAGAAAGGCCGACGTAAGCACCACGCCGGGACCGGTGAGAGGGCGCACCAGAAGCGGAAGCAGAATGCTTCCCGCTGCGGCTCCTGCCAGATCAAAGGCGTAAATACGACCGATGTTTTCTGTAAAACGAGTCAGAGACAGGCAGACGATTACACCGGAAATAAGGAACGGCACGGCTACCAGCATGAAAGACAGCACGACGCTTCCCACTCCGACAAAAGTAAAAGTGGGAGTGAAAGGAATCTGTAGGTGCAGCCAGAAGCACAAAAGAATCGCCACCATGTAAGTCAGCGAAAGCTGTGTAAGGCGCTCGGACGTTTTTTCTCTGGTAAACCAGGCAGGTTTTACATAAACCAGAACCGCCCCGAATGAAAGCCCGAAGAGTGCAATTGATATCGCCATGAAAGCATAGTGATACCACATGGTTATCGAGAAAATGCGCGTCAGCGACATTTCCAGCAGCAGAGTCGCTCCGGCTGTCAGCGCCAGACCTCCGGCGATTCCTTTTATTGGCGATTTTTTCAAGTCTGTGGTCATATTTACTCCTTTTGTCTGGCTGTACTTATATGGAATATCAGGATAAAATGCAAACAATAAGGAACTTTGGCGTGTGTGTTATCTACATGTTTCACCACATAAAGTGAATCCGTTGTCTTGCATGATGTAATTTCATTGTAATATTCATTGTATGCATGGTAATCATGTATGAACCGTTTATTGATTCTCACCCGTTTTTCCGTAACTGGAGGAAAGAATGTATAAGAAAGTTTTCACTGCTGTTGTAATCGCTTCCGTTGTTCTGCTGGTCGTTATGCGAAGTGGAGTGATCGACGGCGGAGTTCACATTTCGTCTGTTCAGCCTTCGGAAACAATGCCGGGCGAAGAGATTTTCATCATGGGGTCAGGTTTTGGAATCGCCGCCGATGAAGTAGCGGTGCTTTTCGGCGAGCGCAGTGTTAAGGCACTTGAAGTCCGTGATGACCTGATAAAAGTAAAAGTGCCTCAAAGCGCGCAGTCCGGCCTGCTCAGCGTCGCTGTCGGGAGCGATGTGTCGAACGGCGTGTTTCTGCGCATAGGTTCCGGTGCGCAGGCTGCCATGCCGCCGCACGGCATGCCGTCGATGAACGCTGAAAACGGAACCGAAAAACAGGTGGCTCCTCCGGGTGTCGAAGGTGCAGCCGATAATCCCGACCCGCAGATGCGCATGGGCGGCATGATGACTTCGCATGCTTTTTACAGTTCTAAAGACGCAAAACCCGCACCGGATTTCACACTGAAGAACGAGAAAGGTGAAAACGTCAAGCTGTCCGATTACAAAGGACGCACGCTGGTGCTCAATTTCTGGGCTACGTGGTGTGCGCCGTGTCTGGCTGAAATACCGAGCCTCGAAAATCTTACCAAACGTGCCGAAGCCGCCGATTTTGACGTGTTGGCCGTCAGCGTCAATCAGTCTTTCGAAGAAATCAAACGCGATCTGCCGGAATGCGGTCTTAAAGTCGCGCTCGATCCAAAGTCCGAAGTGGCTGCTTCTTACGGTACAGTAAAGTTCCCCGAAACCTTCGTAATCGACGCGCAGGGGCGTATCGTTGCAAAATTCATCGGCGCGCAGAACTGGGACTCGGAAGCCTTCGCAAAACTGTTGCAGATGGTTTCTAAGGGTACGCTGCCCGGTGACATGATGGTTGAAGAGCGCTGAAATTCCGTTTCTGCATTCCGGTGGAATTTCCTGGATGCGTTCTCTGTTGCTTAAGAGAATGACGGGTTGTTTTGTTGCAGGACAATATCTGAATGTTCAAGTCGCTTATAAAAGATATCATTGGCGACGCTTTTATTGCGTCACCCAAAGCTGTTCTTAAAAAAGTCAACGCGCTCGAAGCGCGTATGCGCGCTCTGTCAGACGCTGAGCTTTCCGGTCTGACTCTGCAATTCCGCGAGCGTCTGGCCGCCGGAACGGATATCGAAAGCATCATGCCTGAAGCTTTTGCCGCAGTACGTGAAGCTTCCAGGCGTGTGCTGGGAATGCGTCATTTCGATGTGCAGATTATCGGAGGCGTGGTGCTGGCGCGCGGGCAGATCGCCGAAATGAAGACCGGCGAAGGTAAGACGCTGGTTGCGACGCTGCCGGCGTATCTGCATGCGCTGTCCGGCGAAGGCGTACATATTGTGACGGTAAACGATTATCTGGCGCATCGTGACGCCGAATGGATGGGGCGTGTATACAGGTTCATGGGCTTGAGCGTCGGCTGCATTCAGGAACAGATGGGTTCTGACCCGCAGGAGGAAATAAGCGCTCGCAAAGCGGCTTATGCGTGCGACATCACATATGGAACCAATTCCGAAATCGTTTTCGACGATCTGCGCGACAATCTGGCGTCTTCGACTGAAGAAATCGTTCATCGCGGCTTCAACTTCGCGCTGGTTGATGAAGTCGATCTTATTCTTATCGACGAAGCTCAGACTCCGCTTATCATCAGCGGCTCAGGCGATGAAGACTCCAGCTTCTTCAAGCGCGCCGATTCCATAATTCGAAAACTGAAGGCCGAAACGGATTTCAAGCGCCAGCCCAGGACGAAAACGGCCACTCTCACCGAGGAAGGTCTGGCGAAGGTCGAAGCTCTTCTGGGTGTCGGTTCTCTGGATCATCCCGACAATCTGCGCTGGTTCCACGCCATTCATCAATCCTTGCAGGCTCATGCCGTTTACCGGCTTGATGTTGATTACATCGTAACGCAGGGACGAGTGTTTCTCATAGACGAGCATACCGGGCGCGTTTCAGAAGACAAGCGTTTCTCTGACGGTCTGCATCAGGCGCTGGAAGCCAAAGAGAACGTGCAGATTCGCTCCGAAGACATGACGCTTGCCAAAACGAGCTATCAGTATTATTTCAGGCGCTACAAACTGCTGGCAGGTATGAGCGGTACGGCATATTCCGAAAAAACGGAGTTCCTCAAGGTCTATCATCTGAACGTCAAACGCATTCCAACCAACATGCCCATGATCCGCAAAGATTACCGCCGCGTGCTTTTCCGCAATCTGCGCGACAAGCACGAAGCCGTGCTGGCCGAGATCATCGCAAATGTGGAAGCCGGGCGCCCGACGCTTGTCGGCAGTGTTTCTGTGCGCGAAAGCGAGCAGCTTTCGCGACTGTTGAAGCAGAAGGGCATCAGGCATGAAGTTCTGAATGCCAAGAATCACGAACAGGAAGCCGAAATAATCGCGCAGGCCGGACGCCGTGCGGCTGTGACAATCTCAACCAACATGGCCGGTCGCGGCACGGACATAATTCTGGGCGGTAATCCGGAAGGTCTGGCATCAAAGCTGGCTGCGCCGGGAACGGCAAAATACGAAGAGGAGCTTGAGCGCTTCAGAATACAATGCCGCGAAGAAGGTGAAGCCGTCAAGGCTGCCGGTGGTCTTATGGTTATCGGTACCGGCGAGCACGAGTCCGTCAGAATCGACAATCAGCTGCGCGGGCGTTCCGGGCGTCAGGGCGATCCGGGCAGTTCGATATTTTTTATTTCTGTTGAAGACGACGTATACCAGAAATTCGGTTACGAAACCGTTGTACCGCAACTTAAAGAAATGCTTGCCGATCATCCGGCCGGCGAGCCCGTCAACAACAAAGATATTGAATCCGCGCTGGATCAGCTGCGGGAAAAAGTAGAGATCGAAAATCAGTCCATACGCCTTGATGTCGTCAAATATGACGGCGTGATCGTTGACCGCCGCGAAGCGATCTGGGCCATGCGGCGTCAGCTGTTGAGCAGTGACGGTCTTCAGGAATGGCATGCCAGAGTTGCAAAAATGTTGCGCGAATTGCTTGAGCATCTTTCTGAGAGTTACGACAGGGCCGCCGTCATGAGTGACGATGAAGAGCACGACGCCCGCAGTCTGCATGATGCCAAATGGCGCGTGCTGCTGGAAAACATATACGGAGCAAGCATTCCAGAACCGGACGGCGGTTGGCCTTCGGACCTG
>JAKQSH010000515.1 GCA_029570245.1 Deltaproteobacteria bacterium
CGCCGCACAGCTTGAAACACTGGCTGATGCCGCCGGAATGGATTATTCGTACACAATGTCCGACAAAGCCATCCTCTCGAAAACGGCGCTTGAAAATCCATCCGAAGTCGTGCTGTACAATGGCCGTTCGCTGCTGCACGCCAACACGGTCATAAACGGCGTAACCTTCTCTTTTTATGCCGCACACATCAGCTGGAATGTGGATGGCGACAAACAGTGCCGACAGATAATTGACGAGGTTCTGGCCGCTGATCCGGTGAAACATCTTATTATGGCCGGAGACTTCAACGATGAAGTCTACAGCACACAGATCAGCATTCTTTCTGAAGGACTGGGTGATGCATACAGCGCCATCGGACTTTTTCCCGGCGAGCGGATTTCGTGGCCCTCAACACGCTTCGATGACAGCGAAGGCTCGCAGATGATAGACCTGATTTTCTTCAGAAAAGATTTTGCGCCTATTGTAACAATGGCTGACATAATAAATCTCGCGCCGGTTCTTTCAGATCATAAACCGGTTGTGGCCGAAATGCTTTTCCCATCAGATCAGACGCCGTTTGCAGAAGACCCGTATGCTGCTCTGCGCAATGTATGGCGCGATTTTCCGCCAGAAAGCGAACGGCCGGTCAATCTGCTTGTTAATCCGGGGGCGGAAGACGGACTGAACGGCTGGCAGGCTGCCGATGGAGCCGTCGCCGTCGCTGAGCGTGAGAATCACAGCGCCCGCAGCGGATCGAGCATGTTTGCGGGATTTGCCGAATATACAGATGGAACGCCGCACATGTCCTCCGCATATCAGGATGTTGATCTTTCCGCCATGGCTGCAGATATCGACGCATCAAGGCTGCGTTTGTACGCCGCCGGATACATTACTACCGGATATCAGACCGTCACCGACGGTGAAGTTGTTGCAAACAAACCCTTGCCTTACGACGAAGGCGAAATCGTAATCGAACTGCTGGACGCAGACGGCGTTTCGATTCAGCAGCTGTATTCAAAACGGCGCGACACGCTGAGCTGGCATCCTTTCGCTTCGTCGCTGGATGTCGCGCCAGGAGCCAGAACTGCTCGCTATCGCTGGATTTCACATCACAAGCCCAACAACGGCGATTCGAACGATGCGCTTTTCGACGACCTGTATCTCGGAATTTCGACAACACCGGAAAAGCACCACCGCATCGGCCACAATCTTCTGATCAATCCCGGCGCCGAACTGGCCGAAGTTGAAGAAGAAGGTTCAGATCATGTTCTGTATTCCGCGCCTGGATGGGAAACGGACGGCTGGCAGGTTGTGCCCGACCGTAAGGTGCTGGCGCTCATGGCGCCCTATCCTTCACTGACTTTCTCCGGCACTTACTATTTTCTCGGAGGAGATGTCGATCTTCTGCTTGAAGGAAAAGCAGGGATATCAACCCTTGCACAGAAAATCGACCTGACGCAGTGGCGCGCCGCAATAGCCGCCGGAAACTTTGCCCTGCGCTGGGGTGGATATCTGCGTACCTGGGCCGCCGACAACGGACAGACGATTGCGCTGGAAATATACAACAGCGACGGTTCTTTGTGGGGACGCGTTTCGGGGGAAGAAATCAGGGCTGCCGAGTGGACGCGGGTGGAGTACCTGACGCTTATCCCGCCCGGAACCAGCGCCGTCAGAATTGTTCTTGAGGCCGAAGTTGAAGAGCGCGGAACCGGTGCAATGGCCGATGCGCTCTTCGTTCTGCCGGAACAGGTCGAAGCGCCGGAGTGATTCGGCCTACTCTTTCTCCATGAAGACCCGGCTGATCTCTTCATAACGGCTGTGCTCGAAAAGTACAATTACTATGTCGTCCGGCTTCAGGCGGCTTTGTGCGCTGGGAGTGGCGCTCAGGCCGTCGGTGCTTTTTATTGCAAGTATGTTGGCCGAAAGTGCTCTGAAGTCTATTTCGTAGAGCAGGCGATTGTCCGCCGGTGAGTTCATGCGGACACGGAAACTGCTTATTTCCATTCCCGGAAGAGCATCGCGCCATTTTTCATCCATTTCGTTTCCAGCCGAAAGACTGCGGAACATGGCGTAGCCTTCGCTTCGTGCTCTGGCGATGAAATCCTCCATTTCGTTGCGCGGCACCAGATATTTCTGCAGAACGCGGCTGAATACTTCGATGGCGGTTTCGTATTCCTGCGGAATGACTTCGTTCGCGCCAAGCATCAGCAATGGTTCGGCCTGCTGCATGAAGCGGGCGCGGGCGATTATATGTATGTTGGGATTGCTGCGCCGCAGCTGTTCAACGATGCGCATTGTAGCCGCCGAGTCGGATACTGCCACCGCCGCTACACGCGCGTTTGCTATTCCGGCTTCGTGCAGCACCGGGTGGTAACTGGCGTCGCCGAACATGACAGGCTCACCTTCGGCCTTCAGACGCCTGACGGTATCGGGATTCATTTCTATTATGACGTATCTGATTCCGAAATGCCGCGCAGCCGTCGCGAGCTGTTTGCCGTTTATGCCGTAGCCGATGATTATGACGTGATTGCTCAATGCATTGTCGCCAGGCTGCGGCTTTTCCGTTGAAGCCAGGATTTTCTTCGACCTTATTATGAACGCCGCGACTCGCGGAGCCAGCGAAATCGTCAGCGGAGTCAGGGCCATGCTCAGGATGGTTACCGAAAGAAAAAGCTGATAAATGTCGGGCGAAAGTATGTCGTAATCCAGACCGGCTTTCGACAGGATAAAAGAAAACTCTCCGATCTGAGCCAGCGTCAGTCCCGCAATGATGGCCGTACGCATTGGGTAACGAAGAACCAGTGCTGCGACGGAACCTGCAAAAGCCTTGACGACAATCACTCCCAGCGTGATCAGTATTATCAGCTGCCAGTGAAGAATAAAGAAATCAAGGTCCAGCATCAGACCTATTGATATGAAGAAAAAGCTGATGAAAGTGTCACGGAACGGAATGACGCTGCCCAGCGCCTGATGGCTGTATTCTGATTCTGAAATTATCAGACCGGCCAGAAAAGCTCCCATTGCAGGCGACAATCCGACAAAAACCGACAGCATGGCGACGCCCAAAACAAGAGTGATCAGCGTCAGCTGAAACAGTTCGCCGTTGCGGGTTCGGGCCACACGGTGCAGAACGAAGGGAACCACCCAGCGCGCCATAAGCACAAGCATAGCTATCAGCCCGGCGGCTCTGGCCAGAGTCTGCCCCAGTCCGACGCCTTGTGCGGAATCGGTTCCGGCCAGAAGTGGTACGATTATCATCATCGGCAGAACGGCAATGTCCTGAAAAATGAGTATTCCCAGAGAAATACTGCCGTGCGGGGCGTCCACCGCCGCCTTTTCGT
>JAKQSH010000135.1 GCA_029570245.1 Deltaproteobacteria bacterium
GCCGGTATAGCAGCTTCCGACGGCATGCTGGCGGCGATAGAAATATCTTCAAGACTTGGAAATATGGAGTAAGAAAAATGATAAATTCCGAAAAATGGACAGGACGTGTCGTGAAGACCTTCGGGGAAAACGATGTCGCCAACGTACATGTGCTTGAATTTCCGGGCGACAAACCGCGCCTGATAGAATTCGTGGACTCGCTTGATCCGCGCTACGACAGAAGCGAGAAATGGTGCATCAACGTTTCCACTCAGGCCGGCTGCCCGGTGGCCTGCCTCATGTGTGACGCCGGCGGAGATTATCGTGGAAATCTTGCGAAAGAAGAAATTCTGGAGCAGATCGAACGCACACTGGCCGAACATGCCTACGACGGATCGTGGCAGGCGCGCAAAATAAAGCTGCATTTCGCGCGCATGGGAGAACCGGCCATGAATCCAGCCGTACTGGATGTTCTGCGCTACGTTGCAAAGTACTTTCCGTCCGACAGCTTCATTCCGGCGGTGGCCACAACCGCGCCAAGAGTCGGCCTGAAATGGCTTGAGGAACTGAAGACGATAAAGAATGAGCATTACAGCGGCGGACGCTTCCAGTTGCAGTTTTCGGTAAACAGCAGCAACGAAACCATGAGAGACAGACTCATGCCGGTTTCGAAACTCAGCCTGCCGGAGCTGGCGCAATTCGCCAGAACATGGTTTCAATCGGGCGACCGACGCATTTCGCTGAATTTCGCACTGGGGCGCGGTATTCCGCTTGAGGCGGAAATCATCGCCTCGCATTTTTCGCCGGAAAACGCGCTGGTAAAACTCACTCCGATAAATCCAACAGCACGCTCGAACAGCAACGGAATAGAAACCGTCATAGCGCCCGAATCCCCGGAAGCTGCAGCAAAGCTGGTGCATGAACTGGAGAAATACGGTTTCGAAGTGATAGTTTCCATAGGCGACCCGAAGGAAATAAAAATCGGCAGCAATTGCGGCCAGGCGGCGCGCTGGGTATCAGAGATGCTTGAAAAGCACGTTTGAAGTTTTGCATCATGCGGCAGACAGCGTATATACTTGCAGGTATGAAATTTTTTGACGATGCAAACAAAAGCTTTCTCAGGCGCTACTGGTTGTGGCTGCTGCTGCCTTTCCTGGCGATGACCGCCGCCGCCCTGCTGCTTATTTTCGCCGCTGCCGGAAGCGATGCGTCTTCGGGCGCATACCCGCTGTATTGATCCATGGACACCGCTTGTATAAAACAGCAGCTTCAAGGACTGTCGCCCGGTGGAAACTGGCAGGTCGCAGCAGTTGAAGATGGGCCTGACGGCTCCGGCACTGAAATTACTCTGCAGAACGGAAACGTCAGGGCGAAACTCTCGGTTGAAGAAGGCAACAGCGGCCTCGGTTCATATTTTTCGGACGGGCACGCCAGATATTTCTTCAGAAAAGAAGAGCAACCGAAAAACGATGAGGGCCTGCACACAGTAGTAACACTGATTGCCGAAAAAGCCTCCGTCTGCTACAGCATCGGAACTTCTCAGCCTGCCGGCGACGCACCGGGGATTGTGGATTTTTACCTGCCCCTGGCTCTGCTGGCCGCCTTCCTGCTGGCGTCTTTGCCGCCTGTCGTAAAATACCGCTTTTCTTTGCGGGGCAGACTGCTGCTGAAGAAATCAGCCATAAATTTTGCAGTGCTCTGCTGCGGAATCGTCCTGGCATTCGGTTTTGCCGAAATGCTTGTGCGAATCTCCCAGATCAATCCGATGCCCGGCGACAGACTGGCAGCAGAAAACGGGCGCTATCACATGATTCCAAGCGGCGACGGCGAACTGCAGGTGCCGCCCGATTATTACACCGTCGAACAGGTTGACGGCGAGTCGTTCTGGAATCCGGCACCGGAATACCGTGCACAATTCGGCAGGCGCGGGTACCCGCCACAGATGGAAGAAGATTCGGATTTGCGCCTGCTGGCTGTTGGAGATTCAATACTTTTCGGCTCCGGTGTCTCCGAAAAAGACACTTTTCTGCGCCGCGCTGAAGAACTCTTCCGAACCAGCCACCCGGAAATAAAAGCCGACTTCATCAATTTATCACAACCCGGCTGGAACTTTGCGCAATACAAGATCGCACTGGAACGCACGATCAGAGATATCAAGCCCCGTATGGTGCTGGTCGCCTTCTGGAGTGGAGACATAAAGAATGTCGTCGTGCAGAACGGCTTTGCCACACCGGCCAATACAATAGTGAGCAAAGGCTCGCTCCTGTCCCCGCGCATTCCTCTGCGCATGTCGGAGCAACGCCTGCTTGCGGCAAATTCCCGTTTTTTCGCCCTGCTCTTCTCTGTCATGGCCGAAAACGACACTTTGCCGCAACGACTGAGTGATGAGAAAAAACTTCACAGCGACTTCGATGAAATGCTGAAAACAATCAGAACAGCCGGAGCTGAAGCCGTTTTTCTGCTTCTGCCGCGACTGGATGTTTCGTTTGAACAGCAGGAAAAATCAAACGAAAGAGAAATCTACCGCCTTATTACCCGCTGGGCGGACACAGAAGCGGGAGTACACATTCTTGATCCGCTGGAACATCTGAAGGGACACGACCCCGCCATGTTGCGCCGCGATTATTGCCACTATAACGAAACCGGCCATGAACTCATGGCACACTACCTGGCTGGGGAGCTGGAAAAGATGCTGGTACAGGAAAAATAAAAAATCTCCGCTCAAAAGAGGCGCCATACCACTGAGCAACAACGACAACTCAGAGGCAGAGTCACCGCAGTAAGCCTCTTTTTCTTTCCCATCTTGACAAGCATCTGCAAATGAGCCTATAAGAATTTTATATATGTGAGTACAACACCAGACTTAGAACGAGGGTACCATGATCAAGAATGCCGGATTCTTCCGGGAGACTTCCGGGTTGTTTGCGCTTTTTCTGGCCATGACGCTTTTAGTTGCCTGCCAGACTACGATTGAAGACGTTGACAAATTCAAAGACGCCGTAAACGGTCACGCAAAACTAATGGAAATCATGCAGGACGAATCGGTCGAACCGGCGGTGCGCTCTTACGCCGCCGTTTCGCTCATCAAGGAGAACCAGGTAGAAAAAATGTATGTGGCGCTCAAAGGCATGCCCGCCGACCAGCAGGTTCACCTGATCATGGAATCGGCCCGCAGCATAGGCGAGCTTTTCCGAAATCCGGACCTGGGAACACAGGCCGCAGCCAAAGACGCGCTCTTCCTCTTCATGCAGATGGGAGTGAAACCCATCGAGAAATCCTCGCTGGAAGTAATTCTGAACTGGTATTCAAGCAGCTTCGACATTAAGTATTCCGCCGGCACCTATTCGGCCTTTGTGGTGCTGACGTACATCGGTAAAGCTGCAACGCCACTGCTGCACAAGCTCATCGTAGATCCGGCCATGCAGAAAATGCAGTCTAAGATAATCAAGATCATCGAAAAAATCGACGATCCAGAACTGGCCGGGCTGACCAGCGACTATTTCATTGCGCAACTCAACAAACAGGCTCCGAATTTTGAACAGGAAACGCTGGACATGCTGCGTGTCGTGCGCGACGACCGCGTAACCGAGATTCTTAACAACTTCGCAGCCGACAAAAAAAACGACTACAGAATGCGTGAAGCCGTACTGGATACTCTGCGATTCAAACCGTCCAAGCTTTCAATCCCCGCCGCGACAAGGATTTTCATGGACAAAAGCGAAAGCATCGACATGCGCGGACTGGCGATTGAAATCATTCAGGAGAGCGGCGACGAAGAAGTAGTCAAATTTCTCATGCCGTTCATCAGGGACGAAAACGTGAAATGGGCGGTTTTCGGCGCCATCCTGAAAATTGGAAAAGAAAAACATCTCAAGGAAGTCTTCGACAAACTCGATCCGACAGCAACTTTCTGGCGCGGCGACTACGACGTGGCGCGCCGCCACCTGAAAAATCTCCCCCCAGAAGCAGCCGCCGTTCTGGCACCTTATCTGAAGTCGAAGCAAATCCCGCTGACGACTCTGGCGCTGATCGGCCTGCAATACACTGCGACTCCGGCACAGGCGGAAGAATGGATCAAGCCCATGCTTGAAGACGCGCGCATTATCCCCAATTACCATTCGCAGAACAAGATCAGTCTGGGAAAACTGGCACAGGAAATCTACGAGCGCATCAAAACCGGTGCCGACAAGCAGAAAGAAATAAAACAACCGGCAGAAAATGAAGCTGAACAAGTGAAGACCGGAGCAGAAGAAGCGACGGAGAAGTAGAAATCAGCGACACATGCAAACGAAAGGCGGAGCGCCATTGACGCTCCGCTTTTTTGCATTCAGGTTATTGATTAACCGCATTGTAAAGCAGCAGAGAAAGACCCAGCATAATCCACAAGCCGCCTACAATGCGCCAGCCTATGTTTTTTTCGCCGAAAAACAAAGCTCCGAATAGAATTCCGAAAAGCAGATAACCGCCACGCTTGATGGTGATGACATACGCCACATGCGGAGCGGAAGCAACCGCCAGCATCTGGGGAAGAATTGTCATGGCCAGGAACAGACCGAGTATCCAGAGATATTTCCAGTTGCGCCGGAACTCTCCGACCATAGATATTCTGCGGCGCAACAGCACCGGAATGAACAGAACCGCACTCGTCAGAGAAAAAGCGGCGGGATACCACTGCCCGCCGATTTCGTTTATGCACAGTTTGTCGAAGTTGGCCGTAACGCTCCAGAGAAAGGCGACCAGCAGCATCAGGCGCGAACCTTTTTCGCTGAACAGCGACGAGATCGTGTCGCACAACCTGACCCCACGCTGCTTCTGAAGAACAAAAGCACCGAAAAACATGATGACAATAGCTGCCGCGCCGCTCAGATCAAGGCCCTGTCCCAGCATGACATAACTGGTCAGCATCATAAAAACCGGAGACAGAGACAGAAGCGGCAGATCGCGCGAAATTTCACCGATGCTGAGAGATTTGTAATAGAGAGAATTGGCCATGACGTTTAAAGATGTTCCGCACAGCAGATAAACGAAAAACGAAGGCGACAGGTCAGGAAGCCGCGCATCCGACAGAAAAAGATATACGGCATAGAACGGCAGAGAAAACAGCATGGTCGCCCATACGGCGAACATGAAATCGCTGCTGCGCGTCAGTTTTTTTGCGACGGCGGCCTGAGAAGCGGCAAACAGTGCGCAGATCAGCGCCATGAAAAACCAGTACATGTACAATCCTTCCATTAAACCCCGAAAAAAGCCGCATTCTGCGGCAGCGGCATGATACTGCAGAGTGACCGGCAATACAAACCTGAGCCGTCACGACATAAATACCCATTAAATACAAACACTTGAGCACGACGGACATATTTCGAGCATTTTTATGAAAAATATTGAATATTTTTCTTGACAGTACAATACAATTACTATAATTGATATTAATGTATATTAGGTGATATACATTGCTTCAAGTATATTGTATTTTGAACTAAGTTATTGGTGAAGCGCATGGAACGCAAAACTTCGACAGTTACCACGACCGTTGTTCTTCCGGTGATTGTGAAAAAGAAGCTCCAGTTCCTTGCCCAGGAAACGCGCATCAGCCAGAGCGAGTACATAAGGGAAGCTCTTGAAGATTTACTGGGGAAATATGGGGAAGTATTCAGGGGTTCTCAGTTCGACGATTCAGTGAAAACGGGAAAAAAAGGCAGGAAAAATTAAAAAAACTTATGGAGGGCGAAATGGACTACGAAAAACGCTGGAGCAGTTACGAGGATTTTGAGCGCGATGAATACAAGTCTGTAAAGAGCTTCTATTCCAGCCTGGAAGAAATCAACGACGACTTTTTCTCGACCTTCGGCGATCTTGACGAGAAAACGAAATCCGAACAGGTTTCACACGGGAAAATGGAATTTTAAGAGTCCCCTCCTGTTGGATATTTCCTGACGTTTGTTGTGTTTCTCTTTTTTTTATGGGCCGGTTCGTATTGCAGGTGCGGACCGGCCCGCATTTTTTCAGCTTCCGTACTGCAAACATCAATTTATTTGTCCGGCTGCTCTTGAAAAAGAGCCATCAACCTGTTAAAACTTTCCGCAGAACAATATGGCGTCTGAAAAAAAGGAAAGACACAAGCATGCACATCTGTATAGTGGGGTTTAAAGGTT
>JAKQSH010000143.1 GCA_029570245.1 Deltaproteobacteria bacterium
ATTATTTGTAGTCAGGTAGGTCGGGTACAGTGTACCCGACCGACGTAATCTCCATCTCCAACCCGTCATACGCGAATTCCACGCCTTCGGGCAGCAGCTGCGAGTCGCGGTAGTAGTCGATATCGTGCGAAATGTGCGTGATGACTGCGCGCTGCGGAGCGATGCGCTTTATTTCGGCCAGCGCTTCATCAAGGCAGAAATGAGTTTCGTGCGGCTTGAAACGCAAGGCGTCGATGACCAGAACCTTGACGCCTGCAAGCAGCGGATATGTTTCTGCCGGAATACGGCTGACGTCGGTTAAGTAGGCGAAAGCGCCGATGCGCCAGCCCACGCACAACAGGCGACCATGCAGCAGTCGCAGGGGCAGAATCTTCTGTCCGAAAAGTTCGAAAGCCCGGCCCGTCTTGACAGCGTGCATCGTAAGGCGCGGACGCCCGCCGCCTTCCTGGCCGCCCTCCTGAAAAATGTAGGAGAATTGATTTTTTATATGCCGGATGTGTGCGGGAACTGCGTAGACATCGAGCGGCTTCTGCATGATGTAGTTTATGCAGCGCACTTCGTCGATGCCGTGTGTGTGGTCGGCGTGCATGTGCGTGTAGAAAAGCGCGTCCAGGCGGCGCAGATTGTGACGCAATGCCTGTGCGCGGAAATCCGGCGAAGTGTCGATGATGATTTTTTCGCCGCCGTCAAGCTCTATCAGCGCCGATGTGCGAGTGCGGCGGTTGCGCGGCCTGTTGGCGCGGCAGACCGGGCAGTCACAGCCTATTACCGGCACACCGATGGAAGTTCCGCAACCCAAAATCGTAACCTGCATGTTTTTACCATTCACAAATACAGTAGTGTTTGTGTTAAGCTACCAGACAATTACGGCGGGCTTCAAGCATTTTGGTGCTTTTAATGAAAAGATTTTTTAACGGATACGGTTTTGCGGCGGCTCTGGGACTGCTGCTGTTTGCTGTCACGCTTGTTCCATATGTCACGGCATGGAACGCGCAGGACTCAGAGCATGATTTTTCCGGCTATCTGCATTTTTCTGAGGATATGGACACATACGCCGCTTTTGTCAACCAAGCGGAAGACGGCGCGTGGCTTTTCCGCAATCCATACGATACGAGGATAAACCCCGACGAATATTTCAACCCGCTGTGGCTGACGCTTGGGAAAATCAAAGTCTTAAGCGGTCTGGGTTTTCCGTTTTTGCTGCAATTGCTGCGGCTGGCTGCGGCGCTGTTGACTGCGCTCGGTTTCGTCTTCATGTTCGAGAAACTGACCGGGCGCAGGCCGCCGGGTGCAGCGACGGCGCTTTTTCTTTTCGGCGGCGGTCTGGGCTGGATGCTGATAGTATTCGTTCATCCATATCTGCATGCACCTGACATTTATTCCGAACTGTTGCCGTTCTTTTCGGTTGGTTTTGTTCCGCACGCTGCGTTTTCCGTTGCGCTGTTGATGTTTTCACTGGGCTTTTTTTTCGACGCACTCAAAAACGGAGGCATGCGCGCTGCGCTGACATCCGGCCTGATTCTGCTGCTGCTGGGTTTCACGCGGCCATACGACGCCGCCGTGGGCCTGCTGCTGATGTGTGCAGTCTGTTCTGTAGAAGTCATCGTCTCCGTGAAGCGGATGAACGTGCTCATTTCCGCACTTGCGCCTTTGATTTCTCTTCCTTCATTCGCATACGGCTACTGGCTTACGAATTTCTCCGGTGGGTTCTCGGTCTGGTCGCAGAGCAACCAGTATCCGGCTCCGGCCTTGTATCTGATGTTTACGGCGCTTGGAGTTGTCGGTTTGTGCGCTGTTGCATGGGTGCTGTTGGGGCTGATGAATCTGCCTCGACTCGCCCGGAGCGAACGCATTGTCTTTCTGTGGCTGCTTCTGGCATGGTTCGTAATGCTTTCCGACCGGCTGATTCCGTGGGCATTCAGAAGTATCAGTTCTTTTCTTCTGCCGCATTTCATAGCAACAGTGTTTCTGGTCGTTTTTCTCTACGAACGCCTGCCGCGAGGACGGAAGGCTCTGTTCGTCGTTCTGGCTCTTTGTGCGGTGCTGATGCTGCCGGATGCGGTTTATTCCATGCAATGGAAAATCCGCGAGGCGTCGGAGCGACTTCGCTATTATTTCGTTCCGCCCGATATGTGCAGCGCTCTGGAATGGATGGATGAGCATTACCGCGAGCCGCAGGTGGTTTATACGCACGGATATTATGGTCTTAAGGTGCCGGTTTACAGTCGGCATGTCAGTGTTGTGGCGCATAAGGACCTTGTACGGGATTTCAAGGAAAAGCTGAACGAGTACAACCGTTTTGCTTCATCTGTAAACCGACGTGAGCGTCTGGAAGTGCTGCGCGGAAACAATGCCGATCTGCTTTTGTGGGGGCCTTTCGACCGCCGGCTGCAAAAACAGCCGCCAGAAGAAATAAAAGGGCTGACGCGCGTCTACGAAAACTCACTCTTCAGCATTTACGAGCTGAATTTTCAATGAATTTAACGCCTTGAAAATTCATGTGTATTGTCTGAAAAGCTGGATCGTGAAAAATGAGCGCCGAAGCACAGGTCCGGCGGGCTGGATTAGCTTGACAAGTTGCCTTTAAGGTGTTACCCAAGCTATCGCCTGAGAGGATGGTTTTACCGGAGCCGTCGAGGCCGAAAACGCCTGAAAACTCTGGTTTGATAATTTACGGACCAACAAAGAAGAGGTGAGAAATGAAAAGAACGTTCCTTTATACCCCAGGACCCACACAGGTACCGGAAGATGCGCTTCTGGAAATGGCCCGCCCGATCATTCATCATCGCACCCCTCAGTTCGAGGCGATTTTCGCCGACACTCTCAAAAAGCTGAAGTGGCTATTCCAGACCCAGAACGACGTTCTGATTCTGGCCTCAAGCGGCACCGGTGCAATGGAAGGCTCCGTGGTCAATTTCCTGTCTAAAGGCGACAAGGCCATCGTCGTCAACGCCGGAAAGTTCGGCGAGCGCTGGGGCGAAATATGCCGCGCTTACGGTGTCGAAGTAATCGAACTGAAAATCGAATGGGGCAAGGCTGTAAAGGTCGAAGACGTTAAGGCCGCTCTCGATGCCAACCCGGATGTGAAGGCCGTATATATCACCGCCTCCGAGACATCCACTGGTGTCGCTCACCCGATTAAAGAAGTCGCTGCGCTGGTCAAAGAGCGCGAAAACACCATTATCGTCGTTGACGCCATTACTGCCCTTGGTGCTTTTAATGTTCCGACCGACGAGTGGGGCCTGGATGTCGTCGTTTCCGGTTCGCAGAAGGCCCTTATGCTGCCTCCGGGACTGGGCGTAGTTTCCATTTCCGAAAAAGCCTGGAAACTGGCCGAAACTTCAACGCTGCCGAAGTTCTATTTCAACTTCAAAAAAGAGAGAAAGAACCATCTTAAAAACACCACGGCTTACACTGCCGCTGTTACTCTGGTTATCGGACTCAACAAAACACTCAGCATGATGCAGGAAGACGGACTCGAAACGGTGTTTGCCCGTACCGAGAAAATGGCGCATGCCTGCCGCGAAGCTGTTCAGGCCATCGGCCTCAAGCTGTTGGCTCCGACCTGTCCCAGTCCATCGGTGACTTCGGTGTTCCTGCCCGAATCGGTAGACGGCGGCAAGCTGGTCAAGCTCATGCGCGACACCTACGGCGTTGGAATGGCCGGCGGACAGGACGACCTTAAGGGCAGAATCATCCGCATTTCTCACATGGGTTATGTCGGCGAGTGGGACCTTTACATCGCTTTGACTGCGGTGGAAAAGGCTCTGAACCAGCTCGGTCACGTTACACCAATCGGCAAGGCCGTTGGCGTAGCCGCTGCGATCATGGGAGCATAAGACATGAAAGTTCTCATCAGCGACAAAATGAGTTCACTTGCGGTCAAAGTACTTGATCGTTACAAAGACAAGGGCCTGACTTACGATGTCAAGACCGGTCTTGCGCCTGAAGCTCTGGCGGAGATTATAGGCGAGTACGACGGCCTTATTATCCGCAGCGCCAGCAAGATTACGGCAGACATTCTGGCAAAGGCCGCCAATCTCAAAATCATAGCCCGCGCCGGCGAAGGTGTTGACAACGTTGACATTCCGGCTGCGTCGGAAAAGGGTGTTTATGTAACCAACACGCCCGGACAGAACACTGTAACAACTGCAGAGCACGCCATTGCCATGATGATGGCTCTGACCCGCAAGATTCCTCTCGGCACTTCCACCATGAAGGCCGGTCTGTGGGAAAAGAACAAGCTTGAAGGCCGCGAAGTATTCAGGAAGACTCTTGGTGTTGTGGGGCTTGGTAAAGTCGGTCGCATTGTGGCCGATCGTGCCAGAGGTTTGCGTATGAATGTGATTGCATATGACACCATGCCGGTTTCTGAAGAAACTGTCAAAGAGCTTGGCTGCGAAATGGTCAGTCTGGACGAGCTTTATGCCCGCGCCGACTACATCACCATACATGTTCCCAAAAACGCCGGAACGCTTAATCTCATCAACAGGGACGCCTTCGCAAAAATGAAGGACGGCGTGTTCATCATTCAATGTGCACGCGGCGGTATCGTCAACGAAGATGATCTGTACGATGCTCTTACATCCGGCAAGGTTTCAGGCGCCGCCCTTGATGTTTTTGTGGTCGAACCGCCTCCGGCCGACCACAAGCTGCTGAAGCTTGACAATGTCATTGCTACTCCGCATCTCGGCGCTTCCACTAAGGAGGCCCAGGAAAACGTGGCGGTTGCCGCAGCCGAACAGGTTGCCGAATATCTTACCGGCGGCGAACTGCGTAATGCGCTCAATCGCGATAAGGTTAAAAAGGGCTAGCATACTTTTCAGATTGCAAGTAGAATATTGCGGTTTTCGTTGTTAACCGCAACGGAGGGGCTTTAAAGCCCCTCCGCGTTTTTTGGGAGATTGTTCACTATGCCGAATGTCGTGGTTGTCGGCCTGCAATGGGGCGACGAAGGAAAAGGAAAAGTTGTAGATATTTATACACAGTTCGCCGATCTTGTGGTGCGTTTTCAGGGCGGGAGCAATGCCGGTCACACCATAATCGTTGACGATGTTAAGACAGTTCTGCACCTTCTGCCGTCTGGAATCCTGCACCAGAACAAAATTTGCGTCATTGGAAGCGGCGTTACGGTTGACCCTGACATTTTGTGGCAAGAAATAGAAGCGGTGAAGCAGTCCGGTCATCTCAGCGACGAATCGCTGCTCCGTATTTCATATGAAGCAGCCGTCATTTCGCGCTATCACAAGGCGCTTGATGACGCCAGCGAGCAGTCGATGGGAGAGCGCAAAATCGGTACAACAAAGCGCGGCATCGGCCCGTCGTATGAAGAGCGGGTGGCGCGGCGCGGAATACGCATCAAAGACCTGCTGTCACGTAAAACTCTTGAGGAAAAACTCCGCCATAATCTTAAATACGCAAACTTCCTGCTTAAAGAATACTATCAGGTTTCCGATACTTTCAGCGTTGAAGACGAACTGGATTATCTCTGCGAATTCGGTAAGAAACTGAAGCCGTTCATGGAAGATACTTCTTTGCTGGTTTACAGCGAGATCAAACGCGGTCGTAATGTGTTGTTTGAAGGCGCTCAGGGAACCATGCTCGATCTTGATTACGGCACTTATCCGTTCGTCACGTCTTCAAACACAATTGCCGGTGCCGCAAGCACCGGAACCGGCGTCGGTCCCGGCATGATTGAACGCGTTCTCGGCATTGTGAAAGCATATACTACGCGCGTCGGCATGGGGCCTTTCCCCACCGAGCTTGAAGACGAAGTCGGGCAGCGTCTGCGCGATGTAGGCAAGGAATACGGCGCAACCACAGGGCGTCCGCGTCGTTGCGGATGGCTTGACGCAGTTCTGCTGCGCTATGCTCTGCGACTTAACGGTGTCACCAATCTGGCGCTGACCAAGCTTGACGTGCTTACCGGTCTGCCGAAAATAAAAATATGCACCGGTTATAAATATCAGGGTAAAATTTACGACGAGTATCCATACTCCGAGACGGTCTTCAATAACAGTGAACCTGTTTACGAAGAACTGGCAGGCTGGAGCGAGCCCATCGGCGAAATTCGCGACTTCGACGAACTTCCGGCTGCCGCAAAACGTTATGTGCGTCGTATCGAAGACTTGGCGGGCATTAAGTTTTCATTCGTTTCCGTCGGTCCAAAACGCGGGGATTCTCTTGTGCTGCGCAATCCTTTCCGCGAATAAGCGCCTGTGGCTGCCGTTATGAGCATGACACTCAACTCAATGATCATCCCGCATCGCTGCTGTACTTCGGTGCGGGATGTTTTTTTCCGGCCTTCCGGCGTAATTTTAGTCAGGTTTCTGCCGCTTTGGGCCTGTTTGCTTTTGAGCGTTGCCTGTGATACTTATTGTATATCGGATGGAGAGCTTTTATGGGGCGCGTCGGACGAAGAGTACCGTCTTGAAATAACCAATAAAAGCTCGTACATGATCGAACTTGAAGTCGATGGAGAAAGTCTGGGAACATATTGCCGCGGCGTAGAGAAGCTTCCGGTCGGCAACTTCGAACGCAGCGGATGCAGCCGGATTACGGTTGTGTTCATCGATAACCCGGACAGTCTTAATCTGGACGACTGCGATATTCTGAGTCTGGAAGAGTGCAGAGCGAACAATATCGAAGGGCAGACCTGTTACGACACCAATTTGGTCGAAAGAGTCGAAGCGCGGGTTGAGTGATACTGCGGAGGTTATTATGCCTGCAAAGAAAAGCGGTGGGTCGATTGTTGACGAAAGAGAAGATGTTCACGTCGATTACGCATCCGAAAGAAGTGAGCAGAATGAAGGCTCTACGTCCGGGCTTCTGCGCCGCCTTATTGAAGAAGGGATGGGTGCATTGAAAAAACCTGAAGATGGCGGGCGGAACTACCTGAGCGCCCTTACGTTACCAAAAGAACTTGGGTTGCTTTTTCTCAACCAGGCCGATCGCGCCAAACAGGAAATTGTCAATCTTTTCGGCCGCGAATTCAGCCGTTTTCTTGATGCCACCGATATCTCGGACGAGATCGTCAAGGCGCTTTCCCGCATGTCCATTGAAATAAACGCCGAAGTGCGATTTAAATCGGTTAAGCCGGAAACAGCCGCTGAAAGCGGCGTAGAAAAACCGGAAAGCCGCATAAGAGTTAAAGTTAACAGGGAAGAAAAATAACAAAATGGCGGAGCCGATAATCAAACGCAGGTGGTTCAGGATGGGCCTTGTCTTTCTGCTGGCCGGTATAATAACATTTGTATACGCCTATTATCAGGGAGAGAAGTATGCCGCAAAATATCCGTACCTCAGTGTCGCGGAGAGCGGTCTGACACCTGAGATAATAAAGGAAAAGACACCGGAAGAAATCAAAGCTCCTGAAATCAGAAGCAAGGAAGATCAAAGGATAGATACCGAGCGTCGCATGATATTCGGGCTGAGTCGCAAATATAAATTTATCGGAATCGGCTTCATGGTTCTGGGCGTCATTATGATGCTGGCCAGTTTTAAAGAACCGCAGGTGCCGGAACTTGCCGATGATAACGAACAATCAGGCAACGACGGTAATAAGGCATGAACACCGGACGCCCTGATTCGGAAAACCGAGATTCGGAAATAATGGAAGCGCAGGAAAACGAAGAAATTTCTTCTTCCGTTGAAGCTCATTCTGACGGCTCCGAAAATTCGGAAGACGGGTTTTTCAATAAGAATGAAGATTATGACCCTGTAACCGAAAATCAGATCGCAGGTGAACTGAATTCATCCCGTAAAGGTGCATCGCTGAGTTACGGATATTTCTGGGAAACCGCCCTGCTTGTGCTGGCTGTTGCGGTTTTCCGCTGGCTGGTTGCCGGAAAAGTCGGTCTGGGAGATTCGGAAGCATACTATTACGCATGGTCGCGGCACCTTGACCTTTCCTATTTCGATCATCCTCCGCTGATTGCGTGGCTTATCAGACTTTCCTCTCTGTACTTCGGCGACAGTATTTCTGCTGTAAGGATGCCAAGTGTCGTTCTGTCGGCAGGCATAACTTTTCTTGTTTATTTCGCCGGAGTTCGAATCCTTAAAAACGGCAAGGCCGGATTTTACGGAGCACTGCTGTTTTCGTTTTGTCATGTGTATTTTATCGGCGGACTGGCTGCTGCGCCGGATGTGGCGCTGATTTTCTTCTGGATGCTGGCCATTCTGTTTATTTATGATGCAGTCGAACGCGAAAGCGGCGTATTGCTTGTGCTTGCGTCGCTTGCTCTGGGGCTTGCGCTGCTTTCTAAATACAACGCCGTGTTGTTTATTCCGCCGGCTTTCATTTATCTTTCACTGAAAGAATCCGGTCGCCGTCTGCTGTTTTCGCGCTGGATGCTGATTTCAATCGGAGTCTTTCTGCTGCTCGTTTTTCCTGTGCTCTTCTGGAATTACCAGCACGACTGGGCTTCGTTCCGCTTCCACCTTGTGGAACGTCATTCTGCTGCCGGATTCTCTCTGAAAAATCTGCTGGTTTTTATGGGTGGTCAGCTTCTGTATTTTTCGCTTTTCATATGGTTGTTAATTTTTGTATCTTTCGGGTGGCTGCAATTGAACCTGTTTTCCGGCAGAATTCCATCCGCATTGTTTATGTTTCTGTTTTCCACACCTCTTCTGATATTTTTCTTCGCAGTTGGGGCCTGGACGCCCGAAAGCGAGCCGCACTGGTCTGCAATCGGCTATCTCCCGCTTTTTCCTCTGGCAGGACTTTTTCTGGCCCGCCATGACGCGAAATCATTTTCTCACAAGGCTTTACAGGTGGCACTGATATTCGCGGCGGTCGCCAATATTGGTCTTTGGGTTCACATTCTGAGCAATACGTTCGTCGAAGCCTTGCCGGATGATTCTTATCGTCCGAAGCTGGACATCAGCAACGAATTGTACGGCTGGGATGAGGCCGGAAACGAAATGCAGCGCCTGGTGAGCGAAAACCGCAATCTGGCTTTCGCAGCTTCGTACCATTATACAATGTGCGGACAACTTGAGTTCGCACTTAAGGGGGCGCTTCCGGTTTACTGTGCAAATCATCGCCGGGATGCCTTCGACTTTTTTACGGATTCATCCATGCCGCCAGTTGGGCGCGACGGGCTGATTGTAACGGATAACCGTTACGACAGAGAGCCGCGCGAACTGTACCAGTGCAAGGATATGCAGGATTTAAGCCGGATCGACATAAAACGCGGATCGAAAACAGTGCGCACTTTCCGGTTTACCATCTGTAACGGATTCCGCAACATTCAGGCGGAAGATTACAAATATATCCCGCTTCCGCCCGCACCCGTACCGGAACTTGAACCACCTGTTAAAATTTCTGTTCCGGTTCCGGCAGAAGAGCCGGTCATCGGACCGACAGTTGCAGCGCCGGAAATCGTTCCGTTGCCTGAAAAAGGTGAGACTGAAGGAGCGTCTGTTATGGACGGGAAAAGTCCTGAAAGCACTTCAGATGCGCCACCAGTCCCCGTTCCTGTCGAAGAAGTTCCAGAACCTGAAATGCTGGAGATATGAGCCGTGCAGGCGGATGTGTGGCTGCGGCGCTTATGGATATTGACTTTCGCCACGCTTCTTGTTCGCTTCGCTCTGGCTGCATTGATTCCGCTTTATGCCGACGAAGCGTATTACCGCTGCTGGTCGCTTGATCTGAAAAGTTTTTATTTCGATCATCCGCCCATGGTGGCCTGGATGGTGGCCGTTTCGCGCGCTCTTGCGGGCGATGGAATTCTTGGTATAAGGCTTTTTGCGCCTGTCATTGTAGCTGTAAGTGGAATGTACATTTTTATTGCTGCGCTGGATGCCGGAGCCGACAGGCGCGGTGCTTTTATGGCGACAGCGGTATTTCACGCTGCGCCTGTCACGAACGCCGCTGGAATAATAATGACGCCGGATACTCCGTTGCTGCTTTTCTGGACGCTTACATGGTATTTCGGGCAGAAATCAATTCGTGAAAACCGTATGCAGTTCTGGCTGGCCGCCGGTTTTTTCTGCTCGCTGGGCATTCTTTCGAAGTTCACTATGCTTCTGATCCTGCCGGCGCTTATAGCAGCCCTACTTCTGTCAGACAGCCTTCTTTTTGTAGAATGGCGAATTCACAGGCTTGCATTATGTATTCTGACTGCGCTGTTGATTCCGTTTTTTCTGGTTGACAGGCAGGCAGTGGGCGCATCGCTGGCGTTCCAGAGTGCCAGAATCGGTGCTTCCGGTGCTCTGCTGTCTTCAGCAGAATATCTGGCCTCGCATTTTCTGACACTGTCTCCGCTTTTGCCTGTTGTTCTTTTTACTGCTTTACTCAAACGAGATAAATTCGGCTGGCGCGAGTATGTTTCCGAGCCGGCGCTCTGGTTTTTTGTTTTTCCTTTTGTATTTTTTCTTCTGCTGTCGCCGGTTACCCGTATCGAAATGAACTGGGCTGCCTGTGCGTGGCTGCCGCTTTTCGGTCTTGCGGGTGCTGCTCTGTCGTTCGGGCGTGACCCGGCTTTCGAACGCCTGTACAGAAAAGCCCTGATTGTGGCCTGTGTTTTTACTGTCGGTGGACTGTTGTGGGTTGCATTCTTTGATGCCAGAATTTCAGAGTATCGCGATATTCGAAATTTGTTTGACAGCGGAATCGTCAATCAGTCGGATCAGCGCATATTCGCCCAGCGCTATCAGGATGCGGCGCTTTCGGCTTTTGTCCTGAGAGATTCCGAACGGGAAATCAAGGTGCTGCCACTGAAAAAACAACGGAGCTCTGAGCTTGACTGGTCGCAGGCCCAGCCTCTGCCCGATGATCTGCTTTTTCTGGTTCGCAGAACAGCGACCGATATGCCGCCGGCGCTGATGTCATACAAATGTACTGTCGCGGCGGCGCGTGGGATGTATAGACTTTTTCAGTGCGGCAGATAAGAGATTTAAACGTATTCGACGCGCATAAGGACTCTGCCAATAAGAATGATATCGTTGTTGTTGAGTTTTGTCGGCTGTTTTATGCGTATGAATGTCCCATTGCTGGAGCCAAGGTCGGCCATGTAATATTTGTTTTCGCGTCGCGACAGTTTTATGTGACTGCTCGAAAGAAAACCGTCTTCCGGAAAATATATGTCGCCGTTTTCACGACCGACTACGACTGTTTCTTTTCTGAGCAGATAATGCTGTCCGGCTTTTCCTTTGTCGTTTATGCGGATGAGTTTCCCCCATACGCCGCGTAGCGGGCTGCCCTGAATTGCTGTAGTTTCCGAGTTGCGCGGCGGTATCAGTTCTTCAAAGTCGATGGCCGATTTAAAGATAAGCAACTGCTGCCCGATGCGGAAAATTGTTCCAGATGTGATTTCGGCTTCTCCGCGTAATTTAATGTATACGCCGTTAACGCTGTCGAGGTCTTTAACGGAAAGCCGCTCATTTTCGAAACTGAAAGAGCAGTGGGCTGCTGAAACCAGCTTGTCTTCTATTATTATCAGTCCGTCGCTGCTGCCGCAGACGTTTTCGCCTTCTATGATGTTGTAGGTCATGCCGTCGGTGCCGGTGTTATCTATTACCGTAAGGCGCGCCATGGTTTTTTTTCGGGTGGCGGGCATTTCACCGGATGCATTTAAAAACATTGTTTTCCCGGCAGTCTGCGGTTTGACCTGTCCTACCGGCGTTCCGCAGTTGCTGCAGAAACGGTCTCCTCTGTCCAGTCTGGCTCCGCAACCGGCGCAATGCAGCACTTCGACTTCGGCGACTGCCGTCTTTTCCGGCTGGGGTTCAGGTTCTTCTTCAGCAATCGGTTCAAGGATTGCGCCGGCTTCTTCTTCTCCGAAAACGACCAGATCGTCACCGACTTCTTCGTCTATTTTTTCGTTCAGAATGTCTTCTTCCAGGTCCAGCGGGCTGAGTTCGATAGGTGCGGACTGCTTTATTGGTTTAAGCGTATCCTTTTCATGGCGCGACTTGAGTACAGGTTCAGATTTCTGGACTTTTATTTCCTGCATGGAATTTTCTTCATCGGGGGAATCTGCGGAAATCTCGATGAGAAAATCCGATTCGGCTGAGTGTGATGCTTCCGGCTGAAGTTCGGCGCCGCATTCGAGACAGTAATTGAAGTTTTCCGGGTTCAATTTGCCGCATTGCCAACATTTGATCATTTCAGCACCCCTGACAGCTTCGATTAATCGACCAATAAAGATTGGTTTTGAATATTATCATCAGCCCTCAGGCATGGCAAGGCTTTTCGCCCATACGGTCTGCCTATTTGCCGCAGTCGGCGGCTTTTCCTGACATCTGTGAAGTTTTACTGTCTTGTAGTTTTCAGGTGGAGAGGAAGCCTAATATTTCCTCGTAAGACGGAACTTTCCCCTGAGATTTTATCTCGCCGTCAACGATGAGCGCTGGTGTCAGCTGTACACCGGCCCGCAGCATTTTTTCCAGATTCTTAACCTTAACGATCCGGCAATCAATCCCAAGCTCTTCTACGGCCTGCTCTGTAAGTGTCTTAAGCCGCTTATACTTTGAGCAGCCAACTCCGTGAATTTCAAGACTTTTACATCCCATGTCTTCCACTCCCGGAAACAGTGACGATGACCGGTATTTCTTTTCTTTGTGCGCTTCCACCTCCGCCTTCCAAATTCTATAAAATTTCTTAATCTGAGTCAAACTGGCGTGCGGGATAGTATTCTCAAAATGGCAGAAGGCCGAATGACAGCATTTTTCTGATGGTTCTGGCGGCAAACTCGGCTTCGTAAATAAAGAAGATTCCGCTGATGCAGAAATAATGGATCGTAAAAATTACGGCGGAAGTGTAGGAAAGGCGCGGGTGTGTTTTCATAAAACGCACCAGCGGCTTCAGAAAATCGCAGAATCCGGGGCGATTGTCTGTGAGATACCAGAAGATTTTCCACAGACGCAGAATGCATAGTCCGATGCCCTGCAGGAATCCCCATATGATGTAGTGCCACGAAATGTAATGCCAGGCTCCGCAGATTACGAACGTTATTATGTAGTTGCGATAGGCATGAATTCTTCCACCGCCCAGCGGCAGGTAAACGTAGTGGCGCAGCCACAGCGAAAGAGAAATATGCCAGCGTCGCCACCATTCGCCTATATTGGGGCTGAAAAACGGCAGATAGAAGTTTTCGGTCATTCTGAAGCCCATGAGGCGCGAAAGACCGATTGCTATGTCGCTGTAGCCGCTGAAATGGCAGTAAACCTCAAGGATTATGACGAAAAACATTCCGTACATGCTCAGCAGCGAAACGGTATTGAGGTCTTCCGGGTAAAATTTGCGTATCGGATAGAATATCGCCGCATATAGAAATGTTTTCAGCAAACCCAGCAGAATACGGAAAATTCCGTATGGAATGTCGAATTTTTCGACGCCTTTTTCCGTACTTCTGGTGAGATCGCTTTCGAATTTGTTGTAGGACTCTATCGGGCCCAGTCTGAAAATCGGGAAGAAAAGTATAAACAGCAGAAAGTTGAGTTTTGAGGGGTTGTTGATTTTTCCGTTCAGCGTATCAATGACGAAATGAATCAGCTTCGGTACCATGAAAGCCACGCCTGCAATATGCAGCAGCGGTACGCTGAAACGCGTGTTCAGTAGTGGAATGAATGGCGCCCACTCGAAGCTTTCGCGCGCCAGGAGCAGACCGTATATGAAAAGAATCGCAGTGACCAGAATTGCGCTGCTGCGCTTGCGGTATGCCTTGTCTGAAAGAGCTTTTTCACGGCGCTGCATGGCGGATAAATAAAACAGAAACGGCAGCAGCGTAAGTGTGCAGGTGAAAACAAGCCCGTAAAGTACGCTTATCAGCGCAAAGCTTGACGCCAGCATGAAACAAGGACGCGCCCGGCGCGGCAGAATATAAAACACCGGCAGAGCCAGCACCATAAAGAACAGATAGTCGATGTATTCGTAAAAATACAGGTGCAGCCAGCGGAACAGATGAAATGCCGCGTCGTGCAGCCATGTCCCGGCATAGTTTGCATGTATGAATGTTTCCAGCGGCTTAAGAAGATCGGTCAGCATCGTTTATTCTAAAGAGTCCTGTCTGTTTTCTTTTATGATTTCAACATGGTCAATCGAAATCCGGTGCTGAGCAGAGCGGGTGTCCTTGCCCGTTACGTGCAACGTAAAACGGTGCTGTCCGCGCGTCAGATGGATTGTATCATCTGATATCCAGTCGATCAGCTTCTTTTTTTCGGAGTATCCGTCGAGTTGTGGCGAAAGCACCTTTCCGTCTATATCCAGTAAGCAGTTACCAGCGATGTCCTGTGCCAGATAGCGTATTTTTATGCGATAATTGCCTTCATCGAAAACAAACTGATCGAAGGCCGCCCATGAATCCTTTCCGTCGGCGACGAACTGAAACAGCATTCCGCCGCTTATTTTTGCTCCGTCGTCGTCTTTTTCTAGCGGCCATGCGTATGAATATTCGCCCGAAGAGAACATAATCGGCACCTTGTTTTCACCTTCAAGGAAAATGCTGTCGGTGGATGTGTCGATTTCGTCTTTTTCGAGCTTGCGCACTTTATTTTCTTTAGGATCGTAGCTGAAAAAATTCCAGTCCGGGTGGAACTGCATCATCTGTTTGTTCTGTCTGCCCATGTCGTGTACAAAAAGAATTTTGTTCTGTTCCCAGTCCGGTGTCATAAAAATGAACCCGGTCGCGTACCAGCGCTCCATGAACACAACGCTTTTTTCGGGGAAATAATGCAGCATGCGTTCCAGACGTGCGTCTATTCCGAAGAAAAGCTCACCCAGAAGACCCATTGTCCCGGCAAAAAAGAAATATACGTTAAAAACCACAAAAGCCGTCACAAATGCAGGTACAATTGATTTTATGGCTCTTTTCGCCCATTTCCCCGCATCAGAGAACCTGTCCAGCAGGATATCGCGCAGGTCTATCATTCCCGCTGCAGTAAGAAGCATAAGCAGAGTGAACGACTCGTAATAGTAGCGCCCCCATAAACCGTGGAAATAAAAAGAAAAATATCCTGCAATAAGCGCCAGGAAGGCCGCCAGCAGGTAATATTTCCATGGGCCGCTGCGCCTGGTGAGAAACGGAATAACCACGAAGAAAAACAAAAAGTTCCATCCGTACACTATTAACAGGAAAGTTCCCAGGCGTGTATGCGTGACGCGCAGTGCGTCTTTAAATCCGTAGCCTTCAGGGAAGTCTTCACCGGGATGTACGTTGGGGCAGCCTACGTTTTTACCGAAGCCGGGACGGTGGCAGTGTTTTTTGGGTTCGGTGGTGTCGAAATAGCGATCCTGAGGCCATTCGAAGGCGTTTCCTGTGAGATGGTGGTTATAGGCCAGTTGCAATCCGGCCAGCAGCAGAAACGGCAGCAGGCCCAGCGCCAGGATACGCAGCCGCACTTTCTTTGCAAAGAGCATCCACAGCAGAAATGGAGTCAACATGGCGCACAGAATCACTGCATTCCAGATGCGCGTGGCGAAAAGCAGTCCGCTCAACGCGCCAAGACCCAGCGTGTAGGCCGGTTTTTCTTCCTCCAGCATTTTCATGGTGATAAGCATGGATGCCAGCGTCAGCACCAGGCTGATTGGATGCGCCAGCAGCGTTGCCGGTATGGATGTGTGTATCGGTGCAAAAAGCACCAGCAGGAGCCCCAGTCGTGTTTTTTCTTCTCCCAGGGCACGCATGCCGATCAGATATGTCAGGTAAACCGCCAGCGCCGCCAGCGCCGGATTTATAATGAACGGAAGTTTTATAAAAACTCCAAGTGCAAGCAGTGCCGGCCAGCCGGGCTGAAACAGGCTGTACCACTTGCCGTCGTTTATCATAAAAAGCAGATGGAAAAATTCTCGCAGTGGGTGGGAATCGGCGTAAAGCCGTCCTTCCGAAAACGTTGTAGCCTGAAAAAGATAACAGATGTCGTCAGGGACGTGCGGCAGTCCTTCAAGCGGGCCGTAAGCCAGCACGACCGAGGCAATGAATGTCAGCGCCATTACCGCACCTGCCCATAACTTCATGGGAATGCGCTGTATTTTCGCCCACAGTCCTCCGCTGCGGCCATAAGATGCGAATATGATCGCGAAAATAGTCAGCGTGACCAGAAGCGGCCTCATTCTGAATACGAATATCGCTTCCCACGGCTTCCAGTGGAAGCAGAAGAAAATGAACAGAATGGAGGCCGCCAGGGCAATGATAAAGCGAATGCGGCTCAAACACTGCCTCCGTTAAGCGTCGGACGGCTCCTTGATGGAAAGCGAGTACATCACGTAACCGCCGATTACATAAATAGCCGCCGCCAGGAAGAACACGAAGTTGAATCCTCCTATCATGGCCAGGATGATCGACAGCACCGAAGAAACGACGCCGGCTACACCGTTGACTCCGAATGCCCAAGGCACGAACGAACCCGCCGCTTTATTGACATGAGCCAGTCCGGTGGGGAAGGGCATACCCATCAGTGCGCCGATGGGGGCGATGAGCGCCAGCGCCAGTATTATTCTGAGAGTGTGCGGAGCGGCGATGAGTGCGTCAAACAGCAGCGGCAGCATGAATGCATACAGAATTGTTACCAGCGCCACACCGATGGTCGAAATCATAATCGTTCCGCGCGGGCTGAATGGCAGTTTTCCGGCGATAAAGGAGCCAATGCCGGAGAACAGCAGCAGTCCGGCCAGC
>JAKQSH010000171.1 GCA_029570245.1 Deltaproteobacteria bacterium
CCACCACCACATCCGGCGGCGGGTTGAGATTTTCTGCCGCAAACGGCGTGCGTACTTCTATGCCCTGCTGCGCCAGCTGATCGGACATGGGCGGATAAACCTGTTCGTCAGAGCCGCTGACCTGAAAACCGGCTTCCTTGAGCAGTCCGGCCAGCGAACCCATGGCGGTTCCGGCCACCGCCGAAAGGTGGATGCGTCTGGCTTTTTCTGCGGCGGCGCGCCGGTAAGGTCCGCGCGAAGTTGCGCCGCATTCCTCGAAGATGCAGTTGTGCAGACGACGACGGAATGCCGCCATTTCGTCCGTTCCGCAGCTTCCGGCCGTCCGGTTGGAAAGGAAAACCACCGACAGTTCGTGGTCGGGGTCTATCCAGCAGCTTGTTCCTGTAAATCCCAGATGGCCGATGGCGTGCGGTGAAATATGGCGTCCGGCCTGCGAGATTTTCCAGACCGGACGATCCCAGCCGGGAACATGCGCGGCGCGCGGCAGTTTGTGGAACGGGTGCCAGAATTCAACAACTGTGTTGTACGGCAGCAGATCGGATTCGCCCGCCAGACCGCGCCGCCACTCCCAGAGAACACTTTCGACTGCGGCGGCTGTTCCATAAAGCCCGGCATGCCCGCAGACTCCGCCCACTGCGGCGGCGTTGTCGTCGTTGATGCGCCGGTCTTCGCTTCTGGAATGAACTATCCTGTTTTCACTGTCGGTTCTGCTGTTTAAAGGCCGGTAAAGTATGCCGTAAATTCCGAGCTTTGAGAAAAATTCCTTTTCAACAAATGCGTCCAGGCGCATCTGCGTAATTTTTTCGACTGCATACGCCAGCAGCATGAAGCCCGGATCGCTGTATGTTTCAATTGTTTCTGGCGGGTTTTCCAGCGGCTCATCCAGAAGCATTTCGAGCAGACGCCCGCGGTTGGCATCGAAATCTGTTCCGGGCAGTTGCTCGTAAAAAGGCTTCCAGGCCGGCAGGCCGGAAGTGTGATTGAGCAGCATCTTGAGCGTAACGTTTTCTCTCCCGCTACCTTTATATCGCGCAAAAAATCGGCAGAGAGGATTGTCGAGATTTATTTCGCCGGCATCCGCCAGCAGCGCGCAGGCTGCAGCCGTCGCCAGCGGTTTTGTCAGCGACGCCAGATCGAAGAGGCTGTTTTCGTTCACAGTTGCGGCTTCGGCAGTAAAAGAGGTTTTGCCGTAAGCCGCGCTGAAAATGCGTCCCCGGTTGTCGCTGACACTTAGTTGTGCACCGGAAAACAACCCCTGCGCCAGGGCTTCGATCACTATGGCGTTGCTTTTTTCAAGCATGAAAAACGGCTCCTTGTTCATGTCACCAGGGCTTCCAGCACCTCAAGGCGCCCGGTATTTCCGTCAAGACGCGCCGTTACGCCGCATGGAACGGGATGATTTTCGGGAATATGTCCCACAGGCAGTCCTGCCAGCAGGGGATAGCCGTAAGCCTCCGTAAGCTCCAGCGCGCGTTCGCGCAGCAGTTCGTTATGAATATTCTGCTCGCCGCCCGTCGTGAAGGCGCCCAGCGCCAGACCGGCCAGCCCGGAAAGCACGCCGGACAGCTTCAGGTGCGTCAGCATGCGGTCAATGCGGTAAGTCTCCTCGTTAACGTCTTCCACGACGAGAATTTTACCTTCAAAATCCGGCAGATATGGTGTTCCGATCAGGCTGTGAAGCAGGCTCAGGTTGCTGCACAGAAGTTTTCCTTCGGCGTTTCCGCCGCGCAGAATCTCCAGCGGATGATCGAAAAGCGAACCCGCCGGGGAAGGATCGGAAATCAATCTGAAATAACGGGAGACTACTTCGGGCGGAGCATCCGGCAGCGTCAGAAAGTGCGGGCCGTGGATGCATTTTGCGTCGCAGCGGGCCGTCAGTGCAAGAATGAGAGCCGAATTGTCTGAAAAACCCATGAAAACTTTGATGTTTTCTCTGATTGAATCGAAATCCAGACTCTCAAACAGGCGCATGTTTCCGTACCCGCCGCGCACCGCCAGAATTACCTTTATGTTCGGGTCGCCGAAAGCCCACATCAACTCAGCCCGGCGGCGCTCATCCGTTCCCGCCAGATAGCCTTCAGACTCGAAAACGTCTTCGCGCCAGACGGCCTGATATCCCTGCCGGGAAATGAAGGCGCAGGCTCTTTCCCATCCAGTGCGGTTGAATGCCCCGGCAGGCGCCACTATGGCTATTTTTTCGCCGCCGTTTATGCGGGACGGAAATTTTTGGAATGCAGACATTGCCATGACTCCGCAACTGGGTTAGAATTTTTGACAGAAACAGGTCGTCCGGCGAAGCGGAGCATAAAACCGCCGACAGACGATCATGGGGCATTTTCGCTTTTAAGCGCATTAAAGTCAAATCTGCGGGGAGTGTCGGATTATTCACCAGGCTTCGGCTAATCGTGGATTTTGATTGACTTATTTTCGTCTGAACTGATATAAGCTGAAGTTCAATGATTGCGTTGCAATTTATAAAGGGCAGTTTTTTGCTTAACAGAGCAGTCACGTACACCCATTTATTCTTCAGGAGGGCACCATGGGTAAGACAATTATGAGGAGTCTGCTGATATCGACGCTTTTAATCCTCGTATATGCCTCGGCCTATGCCGATGATGCTCGCAACAGCGCCGGTTCGGGCGCAGGTGAAATTGACAACAGCTCGCCCGGACAGCTTTCCGGTGCGGATGAAGCCTATGACGTAAAGCTGAAAAGTCTCGAAGAAAAGGTAAATCAGCTCAAAGAAAAAATCTTCCGTTCCAAAACGCGTCTGATGCTGTTGCAGGAAACTCTCATGCACGGCGTAATCGCCGGCTCCAAAATCGTGCTGGCGCATCAGAACGAAATGAAGGGACCTTTCAAGCTCGAATCAGTGGCATATTATCTCGACGGCGCCCCCATATTCGGAAAAATCGACATCGACGGCGACCTCGACAAGCGCAAGGAAATCGAAATCTACAACGGCTCGCTGGCTCCCGGAAACCATCTGGTTTCGGTGTACATGGTATATCGCGGACAGTCGGGGCTTTTTTCCTATGTTGAAGGAATAAAGGTAAAACTGAAATCCAATTACAGTTTCCGCGCCGAGGAAGGCAAAATCACCAGAATCGACGTAATCGGATACGACAAGGGCGGCGTAACTTCCAAATTCGAAGAGCGCCCCGCCGTCAAGTATAAAACCAGCCTTAAAGACCTCACCGATGAAGATGTCGAAGACATTCAGAAACCCAAAGAACAGGGCTGACGCGAATCGAAGAATCAGGCTTCTATCTGAAAGGAGATAGGGGTAATTGAACATTAGGATCATAAAGATCGGGAGTATGCTGCCTGCGATGCTCGCCGTGATTCTGATCTGCAGGGAGGGCCGGGCGGTTGATCTGGAAAAACTGCGTGCGGATGTGGATTCGTCCAGTGCGCGTGTCGCCGCTTACGAAGAACAGATGAGCCAGATGGAAGGGCGTTATGTCAAGACGCTCATCATCGACAAAAATACGATCTTCGACAACCGCTACAGAAACGCCGCACTGCTTTACAAAGCCGGCGATTACGTTCATTCGGCCATCATTTTTTCCGACCTGCTGACCTTTCCCAACGCAAAAGCCAGACCGGAATACTACAGCATGCTGTACTATCTTGGAAGCTCGCTTTATCACAGCGGCAACTATATTTCCGCCAGAAAGTATCTGGAAGAAGTCGTCAATGTCGGAGAAGGCGGGCGTTATTTCCGTGATGCTGCTCTTACCATGATCGACATCCATGTCAGGCAGGATCGTTTCGATGCGGCTGAACGTTATTACAAAATGATTTCGCGCGTATCCGGCTCCGAGGGCTGGGACAGCATCCAGTATTCTTACGGCAAGTTGCTGCACCGCGAAAACAGAATAGACCTTTCTTTGCGCACCATGGATCAGATTCCGCCGTCAAGCGACTTTTACTCCAGGGCGCAATATTTCAAGGGCGTACTGCTTATCGAAAAGAAAGACCTGAAAGCCGCTCTGCTGGTTTTCGAAAATCTGCGCGGCATGGAAGTTCAGACCGTCAGAGAGCGTCGTCTGAACGAACTGGCGACGCTGGCGGTGGCGCGCATCAAATACGATCTTGGGCAGTTCGACGAGGCGTTGTCCGTTTATCGTCTGATTCCTGTAGAATCGCCTTTCTTCGACCAGGCTTATCACGAAATCTGCTGGATTTATGTGAAGAAGGCCAAAAAAGACGAGGCGGCCAACACGCTCGACATTTTGCTCATCGCCCGTCCCGACACCATGTACGAGCCGGAACTGCGGCTGCTTAAAGGCGACATCGCGCTGTGGGCGCAGAAATACTCCGTTGCCGAAAATTCCTTCCAGCACGTGGCCGACAAATATCATCCGGTGGTTCTGCGCATGGACGAAATTCTCAAAACGGCCAAAGGCAGAGGCGCGGAGGCTCTGGAACACGATATGAGCGAGCAGGGCGGCAGCCTGCCGCCGATAGTCCGCATGTGGCTGGCGCAGGAAGAACTTGTTTCCGACGCTCTGATCGTAAGACAGGAACTTGACGAAAGCAGCATCGACCTGACCGAATCGCAGAAAATAATCGACACGCTTACGCTGCACCTGAACCAGAAGAACAAGGCCAATCTGTTTCCGCAGCTCAAAGAGGGCCGCGACACCGGCATGCAGCTTAAAACGGAATTGACACAAGAAAGCGCCACGCTGGCTTCGCTGGCCGCCGAACTGCTGGGCGAATACGCGCCGGAAGAAAAGGTGCGGCTGGAGCAGATTCGCAGCCGTCGTCTCGAACTTGAAAAAGCCTACGAGCAGATTCCGCGCACCACTGAGGGGCGCCAGGAAAGACGGCAGCGTCATGTGGAACGCATGCGTCAGGTCGATCAGGAAATCTACAAGCTTCAGTTGCAGATGGAAGGCCTCAACGAAATAGTGGCCGAAATAGGCAGGCGTCAGGAGCTTGTGCGCGGCGATCCCACCCGAAGCCAGAGCTACCTGCAGCGCGTGACCGAGCGCATCCGGGGCGAGCAGCAGGAAATAAAAGCCATGCTGGGCGAACTCGACAGTCTGGCGAAGGAAGTTAAAACCGAAACCGAAATGGCCATGATAGGTGAAGAAGCCGAACAGCGTGATGTGGCCATTATGAAGCAGATTAAAGACCTTTCACGTCAGGAAGAAGAGCTTGTGGCCAGTCTGGGCAACGGTTTTTCGGAAGAAGGCCGTCTTCTGCTTCAACAGATCGAAGACAACCGCAAACGCACCGATGCCGTTGATGAAAAGATCGAAAGATATTTCACCGCGCTCGAAAATCTCGTCACTGGAGCCGTGGCCGAGTTCAGCCGGGTTCTTGAAAGCGAAAAACTGCTGATGAAGGCGCATCTTGACGAAGTGGAGCGCTGCAGACGCGAAACTCAGCTGCTTTCAGGGCTGATCGCCTACGACAATCTGCGCAGCGTGCGGAACCGCTTCTACGACTATGTGCTCAAGGCCGACATGGGCGCAGTCAACATCGCCTGGGAAAAAAGGCAGGAGGTTCGCAACAGAATCGACGAACTTCTTGACATGCGAGCCAAAGACCTCGAAGCGCTTGAAGAGGGATTCAGGGCCGTCCGCGAGGGAAGCCTATGAAACATTATGTAATCAGATCGTTTGAAACTCTTCTTGTCGCTTTCCTGCTGACCTTGACCGCTCAGCCGCTTCCGGCTCAGGAGAACGGCACTGCTGCGCAGTCTTTAGAAGAAAACGCATCACAGGCAGAAGCCCCGAACGCCGCCGATGTCTCTTTGAGCCGTCAGGACGTGGACGAAACGGTTGACCGTTTCACCATGCGTGTCATGGAATTTCATTCGGAAATTTCCGAACAGGTCGAGAACGAATACAAGCGCCTTCAGAAAGCCATCGAGAACAGATACGACAAAGATGTGAAGAAGCTCGAAGGTGAAGAGCGCCTCGACATTGAACTGGCCATAGCCAAATTCGAGAAATTCATCGCGCGCTATCCGTCCGAAAAGCTCTACACTCCCGACGTGATGTTCCGCCTGGCCGAGCTTTATTACATTGTCGATAAGGAGAAATTCGACAGAAATTCGCAGGCGCTGTGGGCGGTATACGAAAAAGAGCTGCAACGCTTCGACGAAGGACAAATCAGCACCGAGCCGGTTCAGCCGCATGCCGACTTCTCCCGTTCGATAGAACTGTACAACAGAATCGCCACGGTGTTCCCCGATTACCGTTACATCGACGCAGTCTACTACCTGCTGGCTTATGCATACAAACAGCACAACAACCTTCCAAAGGTGCGTGAATCCTTCGAGAATCTCATTGCGCTGCGACCGGATTCCAAATACATCGCCGAAGCTTACCTGTACATAGGCAACGCCTATTTCGACGAAATGATGTACGAGCCGGCGCTGGCGGCTTATCAGAAGGCGGCCAATTTCAAGGACAGCCGCTTTTACGACGGTATTCTGTACAAGCTGGCTTCCACCTATTACATCACCAACCGTTTCGGCGAAGCGGTGCGGGCATTTGCCGATGTCTGCGACTTTTCGGAAGAAAAGTACAAAAAAGAAGGCCGTCACAGCTATTTCCGTCAGGAATCGCTGGACTACATCGCTTTCTGCTATTCGCAGGGCGCCGAATACT
This sequence comes from Deltaproteobacteria bacterium, assembly GCA_029570245.1. Taxonomy (GTDB): domain Bacteria; phylum Myxococcota_A; class SURF-8; order SURF-8; family SURF-8; genus JAKQSH01. The sequence continues at coordinate 6,633 of JAKQSH010000171.1, forward strand.
GGTCGGAAGTCGGCGTGAACGGCCTGAGCAATTTCTTC
>JAKQSH010000185.1 GCA_029570245.1 Deltaproteobacteria bacterium
GTCGTTGACCTCCGTTAACGGGAATGCAACAAAATTAGGACTCAGAATCAGATTCTGATTGGCTGTCTGGCAGCTCAGGTTGATTCTGGCTTCAGGTCTTTCCGGGTCGTTGGTATCGAAAATAAGCGTATTCTCGTATGTGCCGGCCTCAACTGAATAGCAGGAAATGTTGAATGTAAACGAACCGTTCATTGGAATCAGTCTCTCTCCGAAAGAACCGATGCCGAGGTCCTGTGTCTGAAAAACACTCAGTTCCGGATTGGAAAATCTGAAGTTGGAAAGCTCAAGGGTGGCGCAGCCGTCTGCGAGGTCCAGCCCGTTGCTTATTTTCACCGGCACCTGAGTGAATCTGTTCTTGCTTATCATTCCGAAGTCGATTTCGTTGTCCGGCGAAATTTCAATTATGGGATTGCCGGAATTTTCATGCCTGAGTTCAATCATAATCGGTTCCGGGCTGTGGCTGATGCTGATTTCCAGAGCGCCGCCGGTTCCGGCTATGCCTGTTCCGAGATAACCGACATCCACATCCAGCCTTCCGCCGGGAAGCAGTGTGATGCTTTCGTTTTCAGCAAGATAATCCTCCGGCAGGATATAGAACTGCGGTACGGAGTCGGAGGTAAGGTGGTATGATACAATGATTGCTCTCTTCGGCCCGAAGTTTTCGATTCTCACAGTTCTGACAACTTCCTCGTTTCCGGCTATTACACAACCGAAATCAAGCTCTCTGGGGCTGACTGTATAAGTGGGGTCTTCTATGTCAGTCTCGGTTTCATTTTCAGGCTCCAGATCGTCATCGACGAAATCGCCGTCGGTTTCGGCTTCGGTTTCTGCCGCATCAGTCTCAATCTCGACATCGCCTTCCGGCGCGCCGGACTGGTCGCCGTCGCCATCGGCGTTTATAACTCCGCTTATAGTGCTGTCCGTGCAGGCTCCGGCAAAGATTGATAACGAGATCAGCAGCAGAACTGAAAGAATTGATTTCATCGCCTCACCTTCTGATTTTACTGAGCATTAGCTTTACATTTTATCCGTTGTTTTCAGTCTATTCATGTTATTTTTGTTTTACAAATGTTTTCTTGTCACATTTACCGTTTTTCCGTGTAGATGAAAATAAAGACTGGAAAATGTGCCGGAAATATGTTTTTTGCTGTATCTGCAACAATTTTATTGCGGATTATCTCTGATTTCTGTTCACATCTGCCTGAATAAGTGGAATAATAATCAATTGTGGATGGTTATTGCCTCATGGCAGCCGGCTCGTTTTTCGTTGCAGAACGCGAAAGGAGACATGATTGACCATGGAAGGCAGTTTGTTAAAAGTATGGGGAGAAAGAGCCAGGATTTTTTTCGTCACGCACCTGGTGACGATGTCTCTGGTTTTATCGTTTTACACTCTGGTGTCCCTGTTTCATCCAATGCCGATTTATCCCGTCTTCTGGATTCTGACCGCCTCAGCTTTCGTCCCGGTAAGCCTTGGAATTACGGCAGTTATTGTGAAGGAGAAGTCGGCATGAAAGCGCTGAAGGAAATCTGGACGCATTTTCACTGGCTTATCATGGGGCTGGGGCTTTTCGGCATCTGGGCGGGCGGTTATTTTCTGGTAAGCAGTTACATGATCGACAAGCCAATGAATACTCTTACAACCGGACTGGACGAGATGATTCCGTTCGTTCCGGCTTTTTCGTTTGTGTATCTCACCGTGTACTGGATGTTTCTGCTGGCGCCTTTCACTTCTCCCACGCCGCGTGACAGCCTTCTTCTGGCGCGGGCCTATCTGACACTGATTTTCGTACCGTGGATATTTTTCATTTTCTACCCGGTAATGTTCCACAGACCGGACTTTGACGTGAACAATTTCACAATGTGGACGCTGTTGCAGATTTATCGCGCCGACAACCCTATCAACTGCTTCCCTTCACCTCACTGTGCGGGCGCAATGCTGTCAACGCTGATAATACTCGACCGCTCAAGCCGTAAACTGGGACTTTTTGCATTTGTGCTGACTTTTGTCATCGGAGCCTCGACGCTGCTCATAAAACAGCATTACATTCTTGACGTGGTGGCCGGATACGCTCTTGGAGCAGGCATTTACTATTTCTATTACAGAATGCCGTCCTTCGAAGTTCAGACGTACTTCAGGCGGGTTTACCAGGAAATTCAGCAGCGTATCGGGCAGTAAATGTGTTTGGAAATCTAAACTCAGTCCCTGTTCGAATCAGCACCGGGTTTTTTCAGGCGAACCAGTGTTGCGCCCCATGATCCCGAAGTTTCGTCGCCGATGCGGAAGAATTCGACCAGCGGATGCTTTTCCAGTATGGACTGCACGCTGCGGCGCAACACTCCGCGACCTTTACCGTGTATTATGCGCAGCTCGAAGATGCCGTGCTCGAAACAGGCGGCGATGTATTCGGGTACCAGGTCTTTCACTTCAGCCGGGCTGAATGTGTGCAGATCAAGCTGCCCGTCGATGGGAATTTCGATCTCCGGGATATCTTCCATGTCGTAATCGTCTTCCGTATGGCTCATTGTGAATTTCCATATTATTAACATTAAAGATTTGAATTCCACAGAGATTGTATACTATACTGAATAATTGAAGTGGAGAAACAAAAAGGGGATAAGGTGCCGTCGAAAAGCCTTTGCCGAGACAGAATGTATCTGTTAGATTCCGTATGCCGTTTAACGGGAATTGAAAGGAAGCCGAATTGCTGACTAAAAGAATGGCTTTTCCGCTTGTCCTGGTGCTTTGTTGTGCGCTTGTACAGGCCGCCTGTTCGGGTAAACAGTACAGTAATGGTGTATTCGAGGACAAAAAAAACGCCTACAGGGTGGAAGACCCCGGAAAGGGCTGGCAACGCATCGAATCAGAAGACACCGATCTGGCATTTTTCAACGACGGGCTTAATGCCGTAATAATGGTAAACTCCACCTGCGATGATTATAAGGACGCTCCGGCGTCGGCTTTGACCGGCCATCTGTATATCGGAATCGAAGAACGCAAGGTGCTTGAGCAGCAGAAAATCAAGCTCGACGGACGCGAAGCCATATATACGCTTGTGGAAGGCAAGCTGGATGGAGTGCCGGTTAAGGTTGCCACTTACGTGCTGGTGAAAAATTATTGCATATACGATCTGGCGTATTCGGCGCCTCCGGCTGCCTTCGAACGCGGTCTGCCGTATCTCAAAAAGGTAGCCGAAAAATTCAAAGTACTGCGCAGAAAGGACTAGTTCTTTGGCCAGAGCAAAAACTAATCCTTTAAACACCACTTTTTCGTTCGAAACCACGCTTATATGGATGGGGTCGATTTCTCTGCTTGCGGGCCAGACCATAAAGCGCATGTTTTCCGGCGGAGTGGAATTCGGTGAAATAGTCCATCAGATAAAAGTTCTGGGTATCAAGTCGCTTACAATCGTCAGTCTCACTGCGGTTTTCTCCGGGGCGGTCATGGGATTGCAGTTCGGCATGGCCATGGGGCGTTTCGGCGCGCGTGAAATGGTGGGGCAGGTGGTGTCTATGGCCATTCTGCGCGAACTGGGTCCGGTTCTGACGGCACTGCTGGTGGGCGGACGCATCGGGTCGGGTATGGCGGCGGAACTTGGTTCCATGCGCGTCACCGAACAGATAGACGCCATCCGCATTCTGGGCGCCGATCCCATTACCAAGCTTATCGTGCCGCGTGTGCTGGCGACGGTAATAATTTCGCCGCTGCTGACGATCTGGGCCGATCTTATCGGCGTTCTGGGCGGTGCGGTGGTGGCAAATACCGAATTCGGCGTCGGATATCAGTATTATTATCAGTCGGTTTTCGACATGATCGAAATCGCCGACTTCGTGTCGGGCGTAAGCAAGTCGGTTTTCTTCGGTTTTCTGGTGTCGCTGATAGCATGCCATGAAGGCTTCAACACGCGCGGCGGAACCGAAGGCGTAGGGCATTCCACCACCCGCACGGTGGTGTTGCTGTCCATAATAACGCTTATAGCCGACTTCATGCTGACTAAAATTTTCCTGATGTTGTAGGGTGAAATGCTGGAACTCGAAACCGAAAAATTCAAGGCTGGCGATATAATCATAACCTATCAGGATGTCTGGAAAGGCTTTGAAGACCTGTCGGTTTACGAAGGACTGAACCTCGAAATCCGCAAGGGCGAGACGGTTTCCATAATGGGCGGGTCGGGCACCGGAAAGACCGTGGCGCTTAAAATGCTGGTCGGGTTGCTTACACCGGATCGAGGCGACATAACGGTTTTCGGAAAAAGCATCATAGGCATAAGCGAAAAAGACTGGGTGGCTGTGCGTCAGCGTGTTTCTCTGCTTTTCCAGAGCAACGCACTTTTCGATTCGCTTGATGTGCGCGAAAACCTGGCCTATCCGTTGCGCATAAAAGACCCGCACATCGCCGAATCCGAAATCGACCGGCTGGTTGAAGAAAAACTGGGGCTGGTGGGCCTGCCGGGCATCCAGCACAAAAAACCGTCCGATCTGTCCGGCGGCATGCAGAAGCGGGTCGGTCTGGCGCGTGCCATCGTAACGGAACCGGACGTTATATTGTGGGACGAACCGACCACTGGTCTTGATCCGATCAACACACGCAGAATCGGCAGCCTCATCAAACGCATGAATGAGGTTTTAGGTTGCACCAGCATTGTTGTAACGCACGACATCGGCACGGCCTTCGAAGTGTCCGATCGCATCGCGTTTCTTTTCAATAAAAAACTGATTCTGACAGACACGACTGAAAATATTAAGAAAACCGACGTTCCCGAAGTAAGAAACTTCCTCGACGGGCGCTTCCAGGGTCTGTACGGGGAATGAAAACGGGTTTATATCATGCGCGATAAAAAGACATTCATTCAGGTAGGAATTTTCGTAACCATACTGAGCCTGCTCTTTTTCATCATTGTATTTGTAATCGGTCAGGAGCGCAGCATGTTCGAATCGACCACTACGCTGTACACCTGGTTTAAAAATGTCGGCGGACTGAAAGCCGGCGCCCAGGTGCGTCTGTCTGGTGTGGCGGTCGGCTCGGTAACCGAAATAAGTTTTGCAGATGCGCTCGACGAACCGCGCCTGAAAATCGAAATGCAGGTCAAAACTTCGGTCATGCCGCGCATCCGCCAGGATTCCAAGGCCACCATCAGTTCCAAGGGGCTTCTTGGCGATAAAGTCATAGAAATTTCCGTGGGTTCCATGGGCAAAGAGCAACTTGAAGAATATCAGTTCATCGAAAGCACCGAACCGCCCGATATCGCAACAATCATGGAAACCGGAGCCGAAATGCTTGGGCATATCAAAGACGTAGCCAAGGACCTGTCCGGTATGACCAGCGGTATCGGAGAAGAAACCATCGACGATATAAAAAGCACCATTGCACACTTCGAAGACGTAATGTCAGAGGTACGTAACGGTGACGGCATTGTTCACGGTCTTATTTACGACACCAAGGCCAACTCCGACTTCAGAGGTTCTCTGTCCAATATTCATGTCGCAACTGTAAAACTCAATAAATCCATCGACCATGTCGAAAAAATACTGGAAGAAGTGCGTACCGGTGATGGCCTTATTCACAGTCTGGTTTACCAGAAAGAAGGCGGTCAGATTGTGAAAAACCTCGAAGAAGCCTCTGCCGTCGTGACCGAAATTGTCAATGCCATCAAAAACGACAAGGGCATGCTGCACACCCTTATTTACGATGAGGACAAGGGTAATTTTATCCGCAACCTGAATCAGGCTTCCGACGACATCCGCCATCTTACCGAATATATCCGTTCTGGACAGGGTACAGTCGGGGCGCTTATAAACGATCCGACGGTTTACGAAGACCTGAAAGTTATTCTGGGCAACATAAAACGCAATAAAGCCCTTAAAGCCCTTGTCCGAATGTCAATAGAGCGGGAGGAAGAGGAGGGCGACAGTCGCCGCATCAAGTCGGAAGATGAAGAGAAACACTGAAATGATCTGAAGTCGCAGGATTTGTTCCGGGGGGAAGTAAGAATGAATTATTTGAAACCATACATTGAGGCGTTTTTCAGGCTTCCGCGTTTGTGGTTTCTGCTTCTGGTGCAGGTTCTGCTTGATGCTGCGCTGGGGATTATGACTTTTCTACCATTCTTTCTGGCAATTTCGCTCTTTCTGCGCGCCTTTCTGCTTTCGCCTCCGGCAGGGGGAACTTCGCTTGAGGATATAGTCACTCCATTAAGAATACTGCTCGGAAACACCTGCGTGGCGTTCGCCATTTCAGGTTTCATGGCGGCATACCTTGTTACGGCATTTATGATGAAGGTTCTCATTCGTTCTGTGCTTATGGCCGGAGTGGCGGACGTGGCGCGCGGCCAGCCGTTCGCCGGTCCTGTATCGCTGCTTTCGGGCGCAATCCGCCTCTGGCCGCGATTTGTTCCGCTGTATCTGGCCGGATTTGTCGGAAACATTCTTTTCATAATCACAGCCGGAAGTTTCCTGCTGCTCATGTTTTATTTCGTCGATCCATATCTGCATGACAACACTCCCGGTCTGCGTTATGTGTTTGATATAGCTTATCTTCTGCTGACAGTCGGGCCTCTGCTCGGAATGTATGTGCTGGGTCTGGCAGTGTGGTATCTGGCGCATCTGACTATTGCCGTTGACAATCTGTGCTGCATTGAAGCTGTAAAAACCGCATGGCGCTTATTATGGCAATACAGTGCGCAACTTATGATTTTTCTGCTGGCGCTGCTTTATCCGGCTGCCTTGCTGTGGGCGGTTTCGCTGGGCGGAAGCTCCATGCTGATGAGCATACGCATACAAAGCGGTTTCGCCGGAGTGTTTTCGCTCGCTTCGAACGCATGGTCGCTGACATTCATACTTGTCGGCTACGCACTGAATCTTTTTGTGATTCTCGGCATGGCGGTTTTTTATCGCGAAACGGCAAAAAGCCGGACTGAAGCCGGCTCCATATGAAAAACACACACGAAAACTTCAAATATCACCAGATATTAACCTTATAAAGCTTGACCTCTCCGCTTTTTCCTGTTGAAATGAAACATTATGAGGCCATAGTACAAACAGGTCATTTACGGAGAATGGCGAGATGAATCCAAAGTCAGTAAAACGGTTAATGTTGCTGGGTATTGTCACGTGCATGCTGGCGTTAGCTTCGCCGGCGGCGCACGCCGGACTTTTCGACGGTATGCTTGACGGTGTTGAAGGCATTACGCCTCTGCCGTACATGGCATATCCGGTTGACGACAAGGTAAATCAGCTCGCCCAGGTTCGCATCACCGATCCGGGCTTCACCTACCTCGAAAACCATGTGGTTGACATAATAAAGCCGTTTCTTGGCGAAAGCTTCGACGTGCTGGAAGGCGGCAGCCTGGTGATCTGCAATTATTGCGGCGGTTCCGGCAATTACTGTTCGATATCGGTTGACATCCAGAACGTTGACATAGTTTCGGAAGCGCCGAACACCTTATGGGTCAATGTCCGTCTGGCTCCAATTGATTTCAGGCTCGAAACCACCTGCGCCTGCAACATAGACGTTACCACCAACGGCCAGCCGGTGGATGTTCAGGTGAAAATACAGCCGCAGATAGACGGTTTCACTCGTCAGCTTTACCTTGATGTTTCGCTTGGGTATCTCGAACTCGGCTCGCTGGTGGATGTCAAGCTTAACGGTGTCTGCGACTTCCTGAATCTGCTGGAAGGACTCATCAACGCCATCGTCAGCGGCATGAACAGCACCATCAACAATCTCATTTACACCACGGTTAAAGACGCTGTTGACAGCTTCCAGTGCATGGCCTGCGAAACCAACGCCGACTGTCCGACTTCTCCGCCTGCTCCCTACGGCACGGTCTGCGACACCGAAAAGAAAATTTGCCGTTACGATTACGACCCGGAAGAGTCCTGCGTCTATGCTCCGCTCGGCATCGAAGCCGAAGTCGATCTGGGATATCTGCTCAAAGATTTGATGCCCGGTCTCAAATCCAAAATCTGGGCTTCGCTGGTTGCGGGCGGCTACGGCACCTGTCCCTACGGCGGCCTCGATCTCGGCATGTTCGGCGGCACAATGCCCGCCGGAGAGCCCGAACTCTGCACCAGCGAACTCAACTATGTGCCACAGGTTCCGCCGCGCGTTTTCTGCCGCAACCAGGGCGGAGTCGTTAAGGAACCCTGCAACGAAAACCTCAACGTGAATCCGCATGCTGTGTTCCACGCCGGTCTGGGTTTGGCCGAAGAACTGCTCGATCAGGCGGGAGCCACCATCCAGGATTCAGGTCTGCTCTGTCTGCAACTCGACAACAGCATGGAAGGCGTCGGCGATTACCTCTCGCTGTCCACCTTCTCGCTGCTGATTCCTTCGCTCAAAATCTACAGTCACGAACAGGAAGTTCCGGTTCTCATCAAACTTGCTCCCACAAAACAGACCGAACCCACTGTTGATTTCAGAATCGCCAGCTCCGACGCTGCTTTCCCGAATCCCGAAGACCCGGATGTCGATTCGGCTCTGGTCATCTTCCTGGACGACATAGCCATCAACATTTACGGCTTTGTCGATGAACGTTATGTCCGCATGTTCGAGCTGCTGACCGATATCGAAATCACCGCCGGTCTTCAGACTGAAGGCGGCAACAGCATTACTCCCATTTTCGGACTCAACAACGTAAAGCTTACAAACATGAGCGTGCCGTTCTCGGTACAGGACCTGCCGCCCGAAGACCTGGCTGCAACGCTTGAAGGGCTTATCGGCGGTCTGCTCGGACAGATTCCGCTCGATCCGTTCGAGCCGATCAAAATTCCCGGCTTCAGTCTGCTCGAAAACACACTGTCCTGCACGGGCGATCCGGCCTGCCAGAACGTTGACCCCGACCTGCTGTGCAGCGGCGGAATCTGTGTTGATGCCGACGGCAAGCCCTACGATCCGCAGGAACTCTTTGTCGATCTGCAATCCATCAGCCCCGAAATTCCCAAGGACAGCCAGGGCTACGCGCACCGTATGCTGGTGGCCTACGCCAATCTGCGCTGGGAAACCGATGGCGTCAAAAAAGAAACCGAAGAATATGTGTTCGAATCGGAGACTTATGCTGACATAGCCGAAATATTCATGCCCACGGTCGATCAGATCGTCAAAGAACGCATGCGCCCGGTCGTAACGCTCGAAATCGGCGGCGAAGACGCCGAAGGAGGCGACGAAAATCTGGTATATCAGGTGAAAATCGGCGCTTCGGCCTGGAAGAACGTCCGTGGCGGAACGCTGGTTCTGGATGATCCGGCATTCCTGCTTCAGGGCAAACATGTTATCCAGGTTCGCAGCCGTGACGTGCGTTTCAGCGACTGGGACAGCTCACCCGAAACACTGAGCGTACTGGTAGATTACACCGCGCCGCATGCCGATCCTCAGCAGGACGCATCGCTGTTGTATTTCAGAGGCAGCGACAACGTCACGAAGGCTTCCGATCTCAAATATCAGATCAGTGTTGACGGCGGCGAATGGTTCGCAGTCGGCAGCGAAAAATTCAATCTGGCTGATCTGCCTTCGTGGCCGAAGTCTGTCAGCGTAAAAGTCATTGACGAAAAGGGTCTTGAAACAGTGGTCGAAAAAGCAATCGGCAATCCCGAACCCGCAAGCGGAATCGAACGCAAAGTCGCCGCAGGCAAGTCTGTTCCCGAAGGAATCGACAGCGGCTGTTCCTCATCCTCTTCCGCCGGATGGTTGCTGGCGCTGCTGCTTCTGCCTCTGGCTGTACTCAGAAGTCTGCGTAAAGCCGGTGCTTTCACCGCTTTGTTTGCGGCTGTAACTCTGGCCGGTCTTACTCTGGCGTCCTGCTCCGGCAGCGGCTCCAGTGGTTGTGTTAACAACACCGATTGCGGAGCCGGGCAGCGTTGTGTAAACGGAACCTGTGAAGATGTCAACGACAACGGCGACGCCGATGGAATCGTAATTCCCGAAGGCGACCAGGACGACGTCGGTGAAGAAGACATCGAAATAGACGGCGACAAGCCAGATGGCGATGCAGATGAAGTAGATGAAGATGTTGTCATCCCATGCGAGACACAGGCGGATTGTCCCAAATGTTATCGCTGTTCAACGCTGAAAAAACAGTGTGAACTCCAGGAATGCGACCCGGAATGTCCCGAAATTCCCGACTGCGTGACACAGAATAACGATACATGTTTTTCATGTAACACCAGTAGTGACTTCCATTTCTGCGAAAGGCCGCGTTGCGATGCCGACAACTGGGAAGAAGTCTGTGCCTGCCGGGTCTGCGAAGGCGATACTCCGGTGCTTTCCTGCGAAGAATCCACCGGTCTCTGCATTTGCAACACATGGTGCAAAGGAGCTTGTCCCAACGGTTCCTTCTGCTGCAAACCTCCGGTAAGCGAAAATCCTATCGGCGAATGTACAACCTGTCCGGGCTGGTGCGAAGGCACGGTCTGCGATCCGGGTTACGCTCCTGGCGGCTGCGATCCGACCGAAATGGATTGCGGCTTCGAATGGAAACCCTGTGACAACATAAATTACGAAACTTGCCAGGCCGAAGGCACCGGTTCCCCGAACGATCCCAATTGCGCCTGTGCCGAAAAACCGCCGCTGCCCATCGGATACCATGGCCGCTACAACGACATGGCCGTAGCTGCCATCAGTGACGACAAAAATCCCGTTGACAGCCTGATCTGGGTTTCGACTTACAACGAAACCTACGGCGACCTTATGATAGGCACGACCTATTATTCGCACATTCCGGCGGAAGGCATTACGCCCGAAGAAAGCTATCACTGGTTCTTCGCCGACGGTATTCCCAGCCTGGACGACGAAGGCGTCACCATCGAAGGCGGTCCTTCGGGCCCGCGCGGCGGAATTAAAAAGCCCGGCCCAGATGTTGGCATGTTCACTTCAATAGCGCTTTCAGCCGAAGGCTGGCCGCGTGTGGCATATCAGGATGTCGATAATGGCGACCTGCTCTTCATGTATACCGACGGAGTTCTGGCCGAAGGAGTAACCCTTGAAGAAGGTGCAGAAATCGACCCGAACAACTACGTCTGGAACAAAATTGTGGTCGATGCCCCGGGCAACACCGGCTACTACACCGACCTCATAATCGACTCCGAAGGTCGTCCGATCATCGCTTACATGAGCGCCGAAATGGAAGGCCAGAAAATTTCACAGCTCAAACTGGCCATGGCAGTAAACGCCAGTCCCGCCGGGCCGGAAGATTTCCGCTTTGCGGTAGTTGACAGCGCTGCCGTGGCCGGAATGCCCTGCGGCGGAACCTGTTCGGGCGGCAACGCATGCATAGCTGCTCCCGGTGGTGATTCCTGCGTGGGACCCACCAGCGACTGCGGTGGAAGCTGCGAAGGCAAGCAGGTCTGTTACAACGGCTCCTGCTACAACAAACGCACCGCCCCGGCTTTCGTCAGCCTACCCGACGGCATCGGTTTGAACCCCGAAATGGCCTTCTACGCCGACGGTTCGCTGTGGGTAGTTTACTACGACAACAACGTCTATTCTGGCGGTGAAGTCGTAAAACACGGCTATCTCAAGCGCGCCATTCTCGGCGGCGGAGCGCCCAATCCCGACACCATCGCCACTGCGGCATTCACACGTACAATACTGGCGGGTCCGGAAGGATCGGCGGTAGCAGGCGACTGCGGTCTTTACAGCTCATTGGCGGTCGTAAAGACCACCGGATGGTGGGCGGTGAGTTTCTACAATGTCACGATGAATCAGCTGATGCTGCTGTTCGATCTGGGCGAAGGTATAAAAACCTATGTGGCCGACGACGGCTGGCGCGATGTGAACGGCACAAACTATCAGCGCCGCACCATGACCGGAGCCGACAGCAGAATCGTTTTCGATCATACCGGCGCTTTCAATGTGGTCTATCAGCAGCAGAGCGATTCGGTGCTTGAGTTCTACAACGTCAAGTGTTACAGCGATGGCGAGTGCGACAGTTTGGAAGAGTCGCGCCAGGACGTTCTGACCATGGTTGACGACGAATACGGCAAGTCCTACGGCTATTATCCCAATATTTATTTCATAGCCAACGGCGCACCGATAATTTCGTCATACGGTGTCGAACTTGCCCCCAAAAAGAATCTGGGCTTCTTCCTGGTGAAACCCTGATTCTGAAATCCCAAGGCTGAAAACACCCGGGTCGTTACGGGACGATCCGGGTGTTCTTTTTTTGGAAATGTGGGAATTGAATGAACAATATCGAACTGCTTATATTCGATCTTGACGGAACTCTGGTCAACTCGCGCGAAGACATTATCGCGGCCATACGACATTCCATCCGGCATGTAGGCGGGTCCGAACCCGGGAACGAAACGCTTACCGTACATCTGGGCAGGCCGCTGTTCAACATAATGTTCGATCTTTTAGGTGACGGCAATTCTGATCGCGCCCGCGAAGCCACCGAAGAATACCGGCGTTTCTTCTTCGACAACTGCGCACATTACACGAAGCCCTATCCGGGTGTGCTCGAAACTCTGCAACGCCTTGACGGCAAATACAGACTGGCGGTGGCGACTACAAAGATGACCTTCATGGCCGATCGCGTGCTTGAACTGCTGGACATGCAGCGCTATTTTGATCTCGTTCAGGGCACCGAAGGTTTCGAGCCCAAGCCGGCCCCGGATATAGTGAGAGTCGTCACCGACAAACTCAGCGTAAACGCATCCGAAAACAAAGTCTGGATGATAGGCGACCGGAAAAGTGATATACTGTCGGGGAAAGCTGCGGGTGTAAGCACCTGTTTTGCAGGTTATGGATTCGGATCCGAGCAGGAGCGGCTTGAGGCCTGCGCCGATGCCGAGATCGACAGCTTTTCCGAACTGCCTGCAGCACTCGGCATTGAATTGAGCGGAGAATGAGAATGCAAAGAATGCATTGCTATATATCGGGACGGGTGCAGGGCGTATTCTTCAGAGCCCACACTCTAGAAACAGCCCGCAGTCTTGAACTTGCAGGCTGGGTGCGTAACCTGCGTGACGGACGTGTCGAAGCCGTTTTCGAAGGCGACGAACAGCGACTTGAAAGCATGCTGGAATGGTGCCGCAGAGGCTCGCCCATGTCGCATGTGGAAGGTGTGGAAGTTGTCCGCGAAGACGCCACCGGCGAATTCGACGGCTTTGTCCTGCGCTGAACTGTGTTTGAATAAAGCATCTGTATTGAACCTATTAAGGAGACGGTTGAAATGGGCAGCGAAGATCGCGATTACAGAAACCGTGAAAAAAGCTGGCGCGAAATAGACGCCATGCGCGACAAAAAACATGAACGGCGCGAGCCGTCGGAATCCGAAAAGAAGGCTCAGAAACGCGAACATTCCAGCGCATACGCTCAGTATAAAAAAGACCTCGAAAACGTTTTCTCCGGAGGAGAAATTCCAGAATATCTCAAGGAAAAACTGCCCGAAGGCCAGGCCGGAAAAGGCGTTCTGCAATTGCAGGCGGCCATCAAAAAAGCTACCGACAAAACAGAACTCATTCAGGCCGTCAAAGCCTACCTGGCTAAAAACAGCGAGTTTCCGGACGACCCGGAGCTGTTGCGCAGCCTCCTGGATTGCGGTGACGAAAGCGTCCTGCTTAAAGTTGTGCCGCAGCTGTCACGCTATGCTTCCGTAATGCCGCTTCCGCACAAACAGCAGTTTCTTCTCAAGCTCGACTCATTGGCGATGACCGTCACCGACCCCGCGCTGGGCGACGCCATAGACGAACTGCTGGCAAGTTTGCGTTAATATATTTCGATTTTTCCTTCAAACACCAGTTCCGCCGGGCCTTTAAGCCACAGACCGTCGGCGCGCCGGGTAACCGTCAGCAGGCCGCCCGGCAGTTGCAGCTGAACCGGCTGTCCGGCATTTACTCGCCCGCTGCGCATGGCGGCGGCTGCTGAAGCGCAGGCGCCAGAACCGCAGGCCAGAGTGATTCCCGCCCCTCGTTCCCATACCGTCACTTCAAGCTGCTGCGGTCCGGTCACTCTTACAAATTCAACATTGGTGCGATGCGGAAAAAAAGGGTGATGCTCGAAGGTCGGCCCATAGGTTTTTTCCACTTCCAACGGGTCTGGAGATTCGAAGCAGACCAGATGCGGATTGCCCATATCGACATACGTTCCGCGAACTTCAAGACCGTTGCGCTCAAGTTCGGCATCAAGCAGTTCGGGAGGCAGGCCGGGGGCCAGTCTGGCCGTGTCGAACGATGGCTGGCCTATCAGGCATTCGACTTCTTCGACTGCGCCGTCATGCTTGCGGCTTATGATGCATGGGTTAAGCACCAGCATGGTTTCAATGACGAATTTTTCTGCTTCCGGCGCGAAGCGCTCGGCGATGTGACGCGCAGTACAGCGCAGGCCGTTGCCGCACATTTCGGCTTCCGAACCGTCGCTGTTGAGGATTCGCATTTTCCAGTCGGCTTTCTCCGAGTGGCTCAAAAGCAGTATGCCGTCGGCGCCGATGCCGAAATGCCGGTTGCAGAGACGCGCGGTAAGTTCCGGCGTCAGAGCTGGAGCAGTGTCTGGCTCGAACAGAATGAAATCGTTGCCTGCACCCTGATATTTGAAGAATTGATATTTCATTTTATCCCACTTCGGCAGTTGCTGTTGTTCAGCATTGTAACGAACACGCGGTTCGAGAACTCGCGTCCCACCGCCAGTCGGCTTTCACCCGACTGCAACACCATCTGGCCCATAAGCGAGCGCGACAGCACCGTCACACGATCGCCCAGCGCCAGCCCCATAGCCGCCAGCCGCTCGCGCATACCGGCGCCGCCCGCCATCTGTTCGATAATGGCTGTTTCGCCGGGCAGAAGCAGACGTAGCGGAATGAGCTGACGCTGTTCGTGCGCTGCGCATTCCGGGCAGAGTCCGTAGATTTTGTGCTTGTGGTAAAACTGTCTGAAGTTGTGCGAGTTTGCGATTTCCTGCTGGATGCGTTCAAGCGCTTCGTTGCGAAAAGTTACATCCAGTCCGCAACGCAGACAGATCAGGTGATCGGAATGATCGTCAACCTCGTCGTGCGAATAGCGCAACTGACGATCCTCGCCTTCTTCTGATTTAGCCAGACCGTATTCGACAATCCGGCGCAGAAGCGCGGAAACTTGAGCATGAGTGCTTGAAACGCCGCGCTGGTTCAGCTGCTGCACCAGTTCTTCGACCGTGACCGGGCCTTCACTGGAAAAAAACACATCCACAAGCACTTCAATTGTGGCGCGGTCTGCTGCTGCTCCGCGTTCAAGATGGTTGAGCAGTCGCCTGCCGAAGCACCGGCTGATGCTCTCGTGTACGGTTCCGTGTTTCATTTCGCTGCATTTTCCGGTATGAGTTTGAGAACGATTCCGGTTTTGATTTTCTGGTTTCTGCTTATATTCCGTTCGGCGTTATCGAATATTAATTCGCTTTTCATGTTTACATCTGTTTCGTATGCCGCACCGACACACACATTGCGTTGGAGGTCGAAATACATTTTGCCGCTGCCGGAACCTCCGCCGCTGACAAGCATGCTCTGCGGCTCACCGTCTTTCGGGGTCGAATCGTTTTTATGTTCCTTCTCCACTTCGCTTCCCAGCCGTACATCGAAGTTGACGGATATCTCGGTGGCACGCTGCTGCCAGACTTCGACTTCGGAGCCGGCCACAAAAGACGTTTTTGTTTCGGTGCTTACGGTCCCAAGCGATCCAAGTTCTTCCTGCACGAATGTTTTGCGGGTCCAGGCTGTGCCGTTGCTGAGGTTCTGCGGCAGAGTGGTGAACATGTCCATTATTATGTGCTGCATTCGGGTCAGACTGCTGTACTGGCTGGGGTCTTCAACTTTCGGCAGAAGCAGGTCCGGAATTTCGCCGTTCGGCTTCATCTTGAGGGTAATTGTGCGGTTAACAAGTGTTTTGTCGACTTCCAGTTTGTTGCGTTTTTCTCCGACGGTTGCAGAGGCCGAAGCTCCGGTGAAAAGTACTTCAAGGTCGGCGGTGCCGTCAGGTGCAACGCTTACGGCCTTAAGCTTGAAATCGGTGCGCATCGAAACTCTGACGGCGTTTTCAACATCGCCGTCGCTTTCTATCTGCTGGTTTACCCACAGGCGGTAATTCAGCGTCTGCCCCGGAGCAAATACGTAGGCGGTTTTTATGTCTTTTTTTTCGCAGGCGCAGAAAAGCGCCGCAAACAGTGCAAACAGCGCCAGGCAATATAATGATTTTTTCATATTCAGCTTCTCCTGTGAACATCTTTCAGTCGCAGCTGGATTCTGCGGTGACCGGCAAAATCGTTGTATTCTGGAATAAACGCCGCGTCAATGTGTTCGCCGACTTTAAATCTCAGATAATCCATGTTGAAGCCTACCGCTTCGGCGGAATTGTCGCCCTGGCGCAGCACCAGGCGCCAGTGTTTCTGCTTCATCAGGCGGGCCGAGCAGATTTCGGCGTCTTCCAGCATGAAAAGCGGAGCGGGGTTTCCGGCGCCGAATGGCTCAAGCATGGCCAGTTCGTTTATGAATTTTTCGTCGAGGTCGGCTATTTCCACGCGCGCATCCATTGTAATAAGAGGTCGGTAGTCTTCTTCCGTCAACTCAGCCTTTGCGATTTCACAGAAACGGCGGCGGAATTCGTCTATAAGTGATTTTTCGATGCTGAAGCCAGCCGCCATGGCGTGACCTCCATGACGCAGCAGCAGATCGGAACACTTTCCCAGTGCTTTCTGCATGTGCAGCCCGTTTATTGAACGGCAGGAACCTTTTGAAGCGCCGTTCTCGCCTTCGGCTATAACCAGTGATGGTTTATGGTACATCTCGACGATGCGCGAAGCCACTATGCCTATGACTCCTTCATGCCAGTCGCGGTGCGAAACAACCAGCGCCGGATAATCTTCCATTGGCTCAATCAGCTCCAGTGCCTGATTGAACATGCGCTCTCCGATCTGCCGCCGGGCGGAGTTTTCGCGGTTGAGCTTCGAGGCGATATCGCGGGCTTCCTCAAGATCGTCGGTGCCGATAAGTCTGACACCGATTTCGGCGTTTCCCAGACGCCCGCCGGCGTTGATGCGCGGCGCCAGCTGGAAAGCGACTTCATAATGTCCCAGGCTGCGCCCTTCCTCAAGACCGGACACTTCTTTCAGGGCCAGCAGTCCGCTGCGAGTGGTGCGTTCCAGCATCGGCAGTCCGAAGCGCACGAAAAGGCGGTTGATGCCCGTCAGCGGAACCAGATCGGCTATGGTGCCCAGCGTGACTATGTCCAGCAGTTCCTTGAGTTTAACGTCTCTGCCGTGGCTCATAATTCCATTTTCGCACAATGTGCGCCGCAATGCCGCCGTCAGCATGAAACTGAGGCCAACTGCGGCCATGTTTTTATCGGGGAAGCTGCAATCCGGCTGACGCGGATCGACTATTATGCAGTCAGACGGTAATTCGTCCTGCGGCAGGTGGTGGTCGATGATGATTACGTCCATACCCAAACCGCGCGCGTAGGCGACTTCCTCGATATCGGCGATGCCGTTGTCTACGGTTATAAGCAGATCGACGCCTTTTTCTTTGATTGCGTCAATGTTTTCGCGGTTCAGACCGTAGCCTTCGGTAAGGCGGCGCGGAATCATGTATTCCAGCGGATAGGGAATGTTTCTGAAAAACAGCAGCATGGTGGAAACGCTGGTGACGCCATCAACGTCGTAATCGCCGTAAACCAGGATTTTCTCGTTGTTTTTTATGGCGTGCATTATGCGTTCCACCGCTTCGCGCATGCCTTTAAGCAGAAAAGGATCGGGCAGTTCGCGCAGAACGCCATAGAGGAACGAACGTGCTTCCTCGACGGTTCTAATTTCGCGATTAGCCAGAAGAACGGCGGTATTCCTGGAAATGCCCAGAGCCTCCGCCAGATTTTCAACTGTGGCGGAATCGCTTGTCTTTATTTCCCATCTGGCCGGCGGTCGCTTCATTGCAGTCCTTCCTGGAGTTAATCACCATATACTAAATGCAAACGCTGCGCCATGTCAAAAACATCACATATACTGCATTTTGGCTGGTTTGCAGGCGCAATATTATGCTAAAAGAAGGCAGCGGGAGTTGTAGAGATGAAATTCTGGCTGATTACTGTCGTGATTACGGTGCTGCTTTTTCTGCCTGCTGTGGCGGAAGCTGACCGTTTTCACTACAACAACAATCTTATCGGCGAACGGGCCGCCGCCATGGGCGGAGCCTTTACCGCTTTGGGTGACGAGGCTTCGGGTTGTTATTACAATCCGGCGGGTTTGGTCGATATCGACGACGATTATGTCTCGCTGTCGATGACCATTTTCCAGTTGCGTATTGCCGACATTATGAATTATCGTGGCTCAAAGCGTCTGACACGCAATGCATTCAACGTCATTCCGGCTTCCATAGGCACCATACACAGTTACGGCAATCATCGTTTCGGTTTCAGTGTCATTGTGCCCAGTTACGACGATTCGGTGATCGAATTTCACGATGAGAACACCCGCCCGGAACTGCATATAAACAGCAGCAATAAATCGGTCGAATATCTGGCCGGACCCTCGGCGGGGTTCTACCTGAACGACAAAGTTTCGCTTGGAATGTCTCTGTACGGATACTACCGCTCCGACAAGGAATACCTGTCGGTACTCATGCGGCGCAGCGACAATTTCGAGCAGGAAATAAATTCATCCGACCGCAAACTGGTGGGCATAATGCCGCTGGTTGGTGTGCTGTTCAAGCCATCGAATCTGTTCCAGATCGGCGCTTCTGTGCGCACCGGTCTGCGGGTTTACGGCAAGGCAACCATTTATAACACGCGGACAACAAACATCATCGGACAGGAGCCGGTTTCAATTTCGAAAGTCGATGCCGGCGAGGAAACCGAGCTGCCGATTGGAATCCGTGCCGGAGCTTCGTTGCGTTTGTGGCCGGGCAACATAATTTCAGCCGATCTGGTTTTTTACGATCCCGTGCTGTACAAATCCGCCGGTTCGCAGGCCGACCTCAACCCGGTTCTCAACGTCAACGTTGGAGTGGAGCAGCTCCTTGGCAATACCTGGTCTTTAAGGGCAGGTTTTTACACGGATTTCACCGCTGCGCCCGATATAGATATTTCGAAACCCAACCCGCCGCCGCACATCGACCTTTTCGGGGCTGCACTGGGTGTCGGCTTCGATGGCGCATTCACCACGACAACCGTCGGACTCAACGGCGCCTGGGGCAAGGGGCGGGCGGCGCAATCCGGTAAAATTTTCGATCTGCGCGAGTATTATATTGGAATTTACTTCGGCGGTTCTTTCCGTTATCACACCGAAGACGAGATAGATGCTCTGCGGCGCTGGTACGATATTGACGTTGAAGACAATGAAAAAGATGAGGATTTCAGCCGCATCCGCTGGGGTGAAGAGGGTGCCCCGGAAGATTTCGACGAGTCGCTTGAAGAGATGAAGGAAGAAAACCGCAGAAAGAAAAGCGGTTATTACGACGTTGAATAATTCCGAAGCGGAACTCCGGTTATGTGCTTACATGCGCGCGCTTCGCGCGCCTCAGGGCTCGTCTTTTTCTTCCGAGCACGAACAGGAACAGCCACACGAGCATTTATCGCTCCAGCTGATTTTAAGCTCGTAAGAACAGCCGTGTTTTCCTTCCCCGGCCTCCACTTCGAGGTAGACTTCATCGCGCGGCTTCAAAAAAATGGAGGCGTTCTCATCCTCCACAAAAATCTCCCCGTTTTCGACATTATCCGCCAGACCGCGCAGATACTCGGCCACCCGCTCTTTCGCCATAAAACGCCGTCCTCTGGCTTTTTTTCTTTCATGTTCAGGCTTTCCGCCATGATCTTCATGTTTTGAATCATGCCTGTGCATGTGAACTCTCCTTTGAAAAAACACAGAACAACACCTTCCAGAATTAAAATATGTTCATTCTCTGGGCGCTTGGCAAGGAGGAATGTGTTGAAAAACGAACTAGGCTGAAAAATATCTTTGCAACGTCAGACTTTTATGTTCGTGACATGAAAGCCGGATCAGCATGAATATTGAAACTAAAGGGAATTATTGCTGTAGGGGCGCATTTCCCCCTGTCTCCGCCTCGTTCTCAGTTGCTTCCGGTGTTTTTTCCGGTGTCGTTTCTTCTTTTCCCAGCGGTTCACGGTAGGGGATTATGTCGAAATCCCAGAAGGCGCTGATGCCGTAAGAGACAAACCAGTTGCGCATGTAGTCAACAGTCGAAACTTCGGCATAAGGCGCAGCTCCGATGCGGCGATGGAAATACCAGCGCCACAGGAATGCAATTCCGTAGTTGATTTCCGTGCGTTTTTCTGAAACCGGCAGCCCGGCCGGCTTGAGATAGAAATCCATTCCCAGTTTGGCCCCGATAAACAGGTCCATGGGAAAGAAGTAGTGGTATTTCTCGTAATGTCCGAGACAGTACATGGCATATATGGAGGGCTGCACGAACCATGCTCCGAAAGTTTTAGTTGCGCCCATAAGGGGGGCGGGAAAATATGGATCGGGCAGAAAAGTATGCTCGTGCGCCATGCGGAAGGCCCGTACATTGGCGCGCAGATGCCAGTCGTCCTTTACTGTGAAGCCCAGTCCGCCGTCGAACTGCCACCAGGCGAAACCGCCCAGTGCGCGGTATTTGCCTACCACGCCGCCGAATCCGAGTTCGGGGTTTATGCGCAGAAGCTGCTTTTCCTTCGGCTTGACATGCTCGATAAGCAGGCCTGAGCGCGTGATTTCGAAGTTGGGAGGAAGTTTTTCGTTCCCGCTTCCGCTTTCCGGCGGCAAAGGCTGCGGAGCAGCGGTCTCCTGAGCATCGGGAGCTGCGGCACTTTCTCCGTCAGCCGGGGGTGGTTGAGTCTGATCACTGTTGGTGGCTGCGTCATTGGGCGGTGCCGCCTGCGCGGCATTTTTATTTTCCTGCGCCGAAACACCGGACGCGGCGACGATAAGCAATATCGGCAACAGAGAGATAACGGCAATTGATTTTATAATTCTTCGCATGTCGCGCCTTTCGGACAATACGGCCTTACCCATTATACTATTCGACATCTCGCAGCGGATACTTGAAGAAGCGGAATTTTTTTCCGGGTCGTCCGATGATGCAAAGTGCTAAATCCGGCACAATCTCCTGCCGATCTTGTACTCATGGCGATGTTTCCAGACTCTTCCGTATAAAAAGCCCGGCATCAAGCCGGGCGAAAAAACAGCGGAAATTCGATATTTTCAGCGGACTTCGTCTTCCCTGCGGCGATATGCCAGCAGTGTCCCGGCCAGCAGCATAAGCAGCGCCGAAGGCATGCTCGAAGAACTGCAGCCGTCCGAACCGGAACCGGAGCCTTCGTCTTCAACAGCTTCATCGCCGTCTTCTAAGGGTTCTTCGGCAGCTTCTGCTTCAAGCTCTTCGTCGCCGTCGCCTTCAGGCTCTTCCGACTGAATTTCGATTTTAAGGTTTACCGTTATCAGTGGGCCGTTGGAAGGCATAATGACAAAAGGCTGTTCGATCAGGCCTGGGGCGTGTCCTGCAATATCGACAGTGAAGTTTACATTTTCCGACTCTCCGACATCAAGATGTCCTTCGGTGGGAGTCACCGTAACCCAGCCTTTCCAGGTTATGTCTTCTCTGAGTGTCCAGCTGATATCCAGATCGCCGCAGTTTTCTAAATTCAGATCGAACTGTACGGTATCGACAACGCTTCCCGGTTCGAGCACTTTTTCCAGCGTTTCAGGCTGGCACAAACCGATGTTCAACGGTTCATCCGGGACGGTTTCGGGGTCGATTCTGAGCCAGTCGGCGGTAATGACTGCGAAGCAGCTGGTACCGCGTTTTATTTCGAAATAGCCGTCCATGCCCCAGTCTGCACCCCATGAGTTACGGGCGATCCACGAATCATGCTCGTCATCCCAGCCTACCAGTGTGACGATATGATTGGGGGCCAGATGTGTCAGTGAGCAGGCTTCGGTGAAGCCGTAGTATACGCCGCTGCGATAATAATACAGATCGTTTTCAGCGCGCATGGTTACTGTCAGAGGTCCTTTCATAAGCTCTTCTTTAAGTTCTTCTTCGGTGGGAGTAAGCATGATCGACCAGTCGCTGAGCTTGACAATGCGTGTCAGATAATCGTCGCAGGCGTCTTCACAGAGTCCTTCTTCTGCCAGATACGGATAACAAATTTCATCGGGAATACCGTTTTTTTCGATGTAGCCAAGCACTTCCTCGGCGAATCCGCCGCCGTCGCAGCTTCCTCCGCCGCAGGCCACCATGAATTGTTCGGAAAGGTCATAGTCGAAATCCGGGTCTTCCTTGTAAATGTTTATGAGGCCCTCCATTGCACCCAGAGCACCGAAAGTCCAGCAGCTGCCGCAGCCACCCTGGTTTCTGACTGGGGTCATCCAGTCCACGCCGTCCATGTCGTGCCAGTTCCAGTGCGCCGGAAAATCCGTTTTCGTGACAGGCTTGCGGTCTTTGGGCAGAGTGCCGTGTTTCATGGCGTAGCTCAGATCGAGCGGAGTGTTTATCAGGCGGTCTCTGACTTCCTGTGGCAGACGCGACATGCCAGTTTCGCCGCGAACCCAGTCAGCATAAGCCGGCAGAGCCCATAGAAAAGCCAGAAGAACAGCAGTCAGGATGGCCGATGATTTCATTTCATACCTCGTAGAAACGTTTAATTTCAAATGCTTATTATACATGAATTCTCGAAATGTCAGATAGAAAATGAAGGCAGACTCGAAAAAATACCGGTTAGGCCATGCTCTGTTTACGGTCTGCCTGCCGGAAACAGTCGTAAAATATACGCAGAAGCCGGATATCCGCTGCGGAAAATACAATTCGCCGGAAAATCTTCCATATCTTGCATTTGCCTCCCGAATCAATTAGTCATTTAATATGTGCAATGTTTATCAGAACTGCAAACAAACGGGGATGCGATGATAAAATTCATGGATGATTTTCTTACGGGTTTCCGCCTGCCTATGAGCGGATTCGGGCTTATATGGAAAGAACCGCGTCTGCGTCGTTACGCTGCCGTACCTTTTATAATAAATTCTCTGCTTTTTCTCCTGATGTTCTATTTTCTGTATGCATACAGAGTGGAAGTTGTTGAACTGGTCTGGGAGCGTCCCGAAAACCAGATGATGCTGAAGGTGCTGTGGTACATGCTGGCGGTCTTCATGTTCGCACTGGTGGCGGTGCTTTCTTATTTCATGTTCACTCCGGTAGGTTGTCTCATTTCATCTCCTTTCAACGAATTCCTCTCGGCGCGGGCCGAGTTGCTGCTTGACCCCATGAAGAAAGACGCCGAAATACCGTTTTCCATCAAAGATTTGGGACGTTCGCTGGTCGCGGAACTCATAAAACTGGGCATTATGCTCGGTATTATGCTTGTGGTGCTGCTTCTAAACCTCATGCCCGCCATTGGCAGCCTGATATCTATGCTGGCCGGATTTTTCGCGGCGGCGCTCTTTCTGACGTTGGAATATATGGACTATCCGCTATCTCACAACGCTTACAACTTCAGAGAAAAGCTGAACGCCGTAGTTTACAATATGGGCTGGTCGCTGGGTTTTGGAAGTGGAGCCGCTCTGCTGCTGCTGATTCCACTGCTGAACCTGTTCTGTATTCCGGCCTGCGTGGTGGGAGCCGTCAGGTTGTATATAATGTTGCGCCGCGAAGGCGGCATGCCGCAGGCGGCTGCTGCAGAGCGCGAGAGCGACATCGTTTACGATGACGGAGAAAACGTCTGAAAGTTCAAGCCTTACGGTTGGGCGGGGGAGGAACATGGAGTTTTCGAAATTCAGAAAAACTGAAACGCCGCAGCGGCCTGTCTTTTTTGTCGAGACACTGCTGTTTGTCGTTTTCATCATAGCTTTATATGCTCAGACCGTAAGTTACAGCTTCGTTTCTTTCGATGATCCTGCGGTAATTGTGCATAACGAGTCCATCTGGGATATTTCCTCGCTTGAAGGCATATGGAATGTGCTGAAGCCGGAGTCGCGCGAGGGGCTGCACGAGTGGATGCCGTTGAAAAATCTGAGTCTTGCTCTGGATTACGCCTATTTCGGAGACTCTCCCACCGCTTTCAGGCCGCAGGCGTTTTTATGGTACATTCTATGTGTTATTGCTTTTCACCGCTTTCTGGCTTTGCTTTTCGATATTCTGGCGTCGCGCAGCCTTCTTCATTGGACCGGAAGCACGCGGCGCTTAGCTGCATTTTTCGCCGCCCTGCTTTTTGCGGCGCACCCGGTTCATGTGCAGTCTGTGGCCTGGCTGTCTTCGCGCAAAGACCTGCTTATGATGACCTTTTTCTTCGCCGGGTTGTATCATCAGGTTTACTCGCATTACGACGAAAACCGGGAAAGAACGGGCCGCAAGGCGACGGCTCTGTTTTTTTACTTGCTGGCGCTGCTTTCAAAACCATCGGCGGTCGGTTTTCCGCTGATGATTGTTGTTGTTGACGCCGTTCTGGAAAAAGAAGCCGGTATTCTGGCTTTTCTGCACAAACGTCTGACTCTTTACGCCGGATATTTTGCACTTACACTTGCCTACAGCCTGCTTTATCTCAAAATAGCCGCAGGTCCCGATGGTATGGGGCTCGAAAACGTAGCCGAAGGCGTGGTGATCTTCAATGGTTCGCTGCCGCAACTTGTAGGACAGCAGATCAGCTCATATGTCGCCTGGGCTTTCTGGCCGGTGAAACTGACGCACTATCCGCTTTTTGAACTTGCTGAAACTTATGCGTCTTTCAGTGTTCTTGCCGGCCTGTCGGCGGGTCTGTTGCTTATAGTATCGGCTGTATACTGTATCAGACGTGCGCCATTGGCGACGGTCGCAATCGGCCTTTTCTTTGCGGGTCTGCTGCCGGTAATAGGTCAGGCGCCGTTCAGGCAATATTATGAAGTTCGATATCTGTTGATTTCTGTTGCGGCCCCGGCGCTGCTGGCGGCCTGGTTTTTCGCATACCTGGCGACTGTTCGCCTGAAAATTGTCGCCTGGACGACCATGGCCTCTCTGCTGTTTTTCTGGACTGTTTTCAGTCTGCGCGACATTCCGGCCTGGGCGTCAACTGAAACCCTGTGGATGGATGCACTTGCCAAAGAACCGCGACTCTGGATAGCTCATCGGCATCTTGGACTTTATTACGTCGGCAAGGGTCTTGTGGCCAAAGCCGATGCACAGGCCGACGCCTGCCTGAAAATCAATCCGACTTCGGAAGACTGCATCTGCATCAAAGCCATGACGACATTTTACCTGAAAAGTCGTGAGGAATCGCTGAAACTGCTCGAGAATTCCATGCAGTACAACCGCACCGGCAAAATCGGCGACAACATGGCACTGGTGCTTCTGAAGATGGGTCATAAAGAAAAAGCCATGGAGGTTTACGCGCGCAACATGGAAAACCGCGCCGTTCACGCCTCGGACCTGGCGCAGTATGCGGCATTCATGTTGAGCATCGAAGAACCGGAAAAGGCGCTGGAACTTTTTCTTAAGGCGCGCGAAATACGTGAGAATGGCGCATATGATTACGAAAGGGAAATCAAGGCTGTTCGGGAAGCGATTGAAAAGAAAAACTCCGCTCCTGACGAACCGGAAAAAGAAGACTCAGGCGAAAAATCTGTAGAAACGCCACCGCCGGATATGGATCAGCATCCCTGACGGCTGCGCGGTTTCTTCAGAATGACGCGCGCGTCAACAATGCTGAAACCTTCGCCATCCGCATGAACGATCACCGGGTTCAGGTCGAGTTCGGCGATTGCTTCGACCTGATGAATAATGCCGGAAACTTTCGCAATCAGAGTTGCCAGCGCTTTTGTGTCGGCAGGCGGAAAACCCCTGAAGCCCTTCAGCATACGCACGCCCTTCAACTCTTCAATCATTTCGTTTGCGTCGTCAATATCGATGGGCGCGACGCGCGCGGAAACGTCCTCGAGCAGTTCGGTCATAATTCCGCCTGAGCCTACCAGCACTACCGGACCGAAGCTGTCGTCTGTTTTTCCGCCCACTATCATTTCTATTCCCGGCTCCGACATTTTCTGCAGCACCGCCTCAAGCGCAGCATCGGAAATTTCCTCAAGTCTCCCCCATGCTTCGCGCAATTCGGAGTCGTTACGTATACCCAGACGAACACCGCCGACATCGGTTTTGTGAGATGTTTCGCTGGAGCACAACTTGAGCGCCAGCGGATAGCCAAGCCCGGAAGCAGCCTGAAGTGCCTCGTTGAGACTGATTACCCTGCGCCACGGCGCAAGCTTAAGGCCTGCCGCTTCACAGAATTCAAGCGATTCGGACAGAGTCAGGTCGCGTCCGGCTTCAAGCGCCGCACCCGGCAGCGCAAGTCTGTCGATATCCGGGTCTTTCGAGACATAGGGCCAGGCTTTTTTAGAGTTGACGTATTCGTGGTTGATTCTCGAATAATGCATGGCTTCTACTGCGAAGCGCGGTGTCCTGAAGACCGGAATGCGGAAATTCTCTCTGACATAAGTGCGTTCCTCGCGCTGAGTATGCAGCACCACCGTCACCGGCTTGGAATAACGCCTTATGAGGTCCGGTATCTGACTTAGCATTGTGTGAACGATATCGCCTTCTTCCTGTGCGTCGTAAGTGTGAATGAACAGCACGCCGTCTATTTCGTTCAGTTTCAAGGCTTCTTCGATGATGTGCGCCAGTATGGGATGATAAAAAATCTGTCCCATGTCCAGAGGATTCTGCAACTTGATGATGCCGCCCTGGAAATACTCCTTTACCGCCTCGAAGAACGATTGCGGAAAAGCCGGAAGTTCAAAGCCGAATTCGTCGATGGCGTCGGCAGCCAGTACGGCGTGACCGCCGGAACGCGATAACACCGCCAGACGTTTTCCGCGCATGGGCGGCAGAAACAGCTGTTTGGTGATGTTCGTCCAGCTCATGTAATCCTGAGCCAGCAGAACTCCGGCCTGCTGCATGGCCGCGCGGCAGACGCGGTCGTCTCCGGCCAGCGCCGCAGAGTGAGAGCATGCGATTTTTTTTGAACTCTGGTGACGGTTGCTTTTGAGCATGACTATGGGTTTTTTTACCCGCGAAGCCGTTTCAAGCAGCTTGCGACCGTCTGACAGTCCTTCAAGATAAGCTGCGATCACTTCCGTTTCGGGGTCGTCGGAGAGATATTCTATCAGGTCGTGCTCTTTAACATCCACCGCATTTCCGAAGCTGACGAATTTTGAAACGCCCACAAAATCAAGTGTCATATCCATGATGAAACTGGCTCCGACTCCGCCCGACTGCGAAATGGCTGAAAGCCCGCCTTTGACAAAACGGTCCAGTACGCGCGCGAAAGGTGTACACAAACCGTTTTCGCGGTTGATGATTCCGATGCAGTTCGGACCGACAAAGCGGATGCCATGACGGCGGCAGACTTCGAGCAGTTTCTTTTCGGTGGGGCTGCCGTCGCCTTCGAACTCTCCGAAACCGCCGGACTCTATGAGCATATGCGTTATTCCCTTGCGTCCGCACTCTTCGGCTATCTGAGGAACAACCGCCGCCGGGGTCAGAACTATTGCCAGGTCTATTTTGTCTTCGATGTCCAGGACGCTTTTATAGGGCTTGAACCCTTCAACTTCTTCGGGGCGCGGTCCGGCTGCGTAAATGCGCCCCGTAAAGCCGAAACGTTTGAGATTGGCAAGAATTCTGCGCGCAAGATTGGTGTGTGAGGAAGAAACACCCACAACCACGACCGATTCGGGAAAGAAGAATTTATCCACTTTTTTCTCCTGTGATGCCAAGATAAGGCTATATCCGCCAGCATAAGCAGTCCCTGCACTTTCTGTCAAGCAGATAGAACAGTTGCAGCAGATGGAACCCTGACTCATCCCCAGTAAAAATGGAAGAAGGGGAGCAGACGCGGTAATCTCACTGGTGACGAAACCCCAATATGAGATGTACCATGAATGTTCCCTGTGCTGTTTTTCCGCAAATATAAAGCCAATGCGCCGTTCGCGCCGGAAAACTCTGGCCGATATCGTTTCCGCCGCGCTGCGGCTGAATTTGTGCGCTTCAAATGTTCCGGCAGGATGCTTATATCTGCAAAGTTTCCTTTATTTTATCATGCAGACTGCATTATTATTTTCATGGAAAAACAAATCAGCCTGGAATCTGCTGTGCAGGTTAACCGAATCGAATTGGCGTAATACGCCTGCTTTTCGTTATGCAGGCTGTTGCGGTGGAGGCGCTATTAAGAGGGGAGTGTTGAATGTCTGAAGAAAAACGTGCGCATTGGGGGTCCAGGGTGGGTTTTGTGCTGGCGGCTGCGGGATCGGCTGTCGGTCTGGGCAACATCTGGCGTTTTCCATACATTACGCAGGAAAACGGCGGTGGTCTGTTTGTACTGCTTTATCTTGCCGCAGTGATTTTCATCGGTTTGCCCGTCATGCTGGGCGAGCTCGCCATCGGGCGGCACACGCAAAGCAATCCGGTCGGTGCATATCGCTCAATAAGCCGCCGCTGGCGTTTTCTGGGCTTGCTGGGTGTTATTACCGGCTTCTGCATACTGTCGTATTATTCGGTGGTGGCAGGCTGGACACTGGCCTATATTGTCAAATCGGTAAATGGCGCGCTTGATCCGGCAGGTTTCGGCCATTTCGTGGCGGAACCTTTTACTCAGGTCGTATATCTCGCCGTCTTCATTTTTCTGACATGCTTTGTCGTTGTGTGGGGAGTGCAGAAGGGTATAGAACGCATGTCGAAAATCCTTATGCCTCTGCTTCTGTTGCTGCTGCTGGCTCTTATAATTCGCGGTCTTACTCTGCCGACTGCCGCCGCAGGTCTTAAGTTTTATCTGCTACCTGACTTTTCGCAGATTTCCATGAAGGTATTTCTTCTGGCTGTCGGTCAGGCGTTTTTCTCGCTGTCATTGGGTATGGGCGCCATGCTTACCTACGGTGGCTATATAAACAAAGGCGACAATCTGTTAAAATCCGCATCGGCAGTGGTTTGCTTCGATACTTCAATTGCCCTTCTGGCTGGTTTTCTTATTTTTCCGGTAATCGGACACGGGCTTACCAAAGGCGGTCCGACTCTGGTTTTCGTCACCATGATAGAGCAGTTCAACCAGATGTCCGGCGGGCAATGGCTGGCGGCGATGTTTTTTGTTCTGCTGGCGGTGGCGGCGCTGACTTCCACAGTTTCGCTGCTGGAAGTCGTAACGGCATATCTGATCGACGAATGGAAGCTCTCGCGCAATTTGTCGGTGATCCTGACCGGCCTGTTCTGTTTCGCATTCGGAGTTCCTTCTGCGCTGTCGCTGGGCGCCAGCGATTTCTTCAGCAGCATCGTTTTCGGAAAAGGGTTCCTAGACATAATGGATTTCGTTTTCGGAAATCTTTCACTGACACTTGGTGGTCTGTTGATGTGCATCTTCATTGTGTATCGCTGGGGCATCGACAAAGCTTCGACGGAAGTTCTGTCCGGCGCTCCGGGATTCGGGCGTTTTGTTCCCGTCTGGCGCGTGCTGCTTGGCTTTGTCGTTCCTGCATCCATTGTGGTTATGCTGTTGTATATGATAATCACCGGAGGATCGCTGTAGTCAGTCTTCCGATTCCAAGAAACTGATTGGAGAATTTCGCGATGTCAGAAAAACCAGCAGATCAGGCTTATAAACCGGTTGTGGATGCTTCACGTCGTATTCCTGAGCTTTCGATAAAGGCAATAATTCTCGGCTCTCTGATAGGCGTGCTCTTCGGAGCGGCCAATGTTTATCTGGCGCTCAATGTCGGTCTTACCGTCAGCGCCTCAATTCCGGCGGCGGTGATTTCCATCGCCGTACTGCGCGGCCTGATGAAAAAAGGCACCATACTCGAAAGCAATATGGTGCAGACCATCGGCTCCGCCGGTGAATCGCTGGCTGCCGGGGTGGTCTTTACTCTGCCTGCGCTGATAATCTGGGGCATGGACCCCAGTCTGTTCGGAATTTTCATGGTGGCGCTGCTGGGCGGCACACTGGGCGTACTTATGATGATTCCGCTCAGGCGTTATCTCATAGTGGAAGAGCATGGGTGCCTGCCGTACCCTGAAGGCACTGCCTGTGCCGAAGTTCTTATTGCCGGAGAAGAAGGCGGCGTTAAGGGGCGGCGCGTTTTTCAGGGGCTTGGGATCGGTGTGTTCTACACCTTTCTGATGAAGGGTCTGGGACTCTGGCCTGAGCAGCCGTCTTTCCGACTGCCGCGTTTTAAGAGCATGGAAATCGGGCTTGATGCGCTTCCTGCTCTGCTGGGCGTGGGATTCATTATCGGGCCGCGCATCGCGGCTCTTATGCTGGCCGGCGGCGTGCTGGGCTGGCTGGTTATAATTCCCGTTATCGACACCTTCGGCTCCGGCATTCCGCACCCGGTATTCCCGGCGCAGAAAACGCTTATAGCCTACATGGCTCCAGGCGACATATGGCGCAGCTATCTGCGGTACATCGGAGCCGGCGCGGTGGCGGCCGGCGGGCTTATCAGTCTTATTAAAGCTCTGCCCACCATCTGGGCTTCTTTCAGAAAGGCGCTGGGCAAATTCTCTTCCGCCTCCGGCGCTTCGCCGTTGCGCACGGAAATTGATCTTCCGATGAAAATCATTCTGCCTGCAATGGCCGTCATTGGCCTTCTGATGTGGCTGTTGCCTCAGGTGAAAGTCGGTTTTCTGGGAATGCTGCTGGTGATGGTGTTTTCGTTTTTCTTCGTTACTGTTTCCAGCCGCATCGTCGGCCTCATCGGCTCCAGCTCCAATCCGGCTTCGGGTATGACCATTGCAACTCTGCTGCTGGTGACACTGATATTCTCGTGGGCAGGTTTTTCCGGTCAGGCCGGGAAGGTGGCGGCCATTATGGCCGGCTCGCTGGTTTGTATCGGAATCTGCATCGCCGGCGACACTTCGCAGGACCTGAAAACAGGTTTTCTGGTCGGCGCGACACCTTTCAAGCAGCAGATCGGCGAACTGATCGGCGTCGCTGTGGCTGCGGTATTCATCGGAATGACGCTGTTCGTACTGAACGAAGGATACGGCATCGGCCCTGCGCCGGAAGAAATGAAGCCCGCACAGATGCAGGATATGCGCTCCCGCAGCGGCGCATTTGCTTCCGATGCGGCAATGGTTTCGGTAATGCGTGCTGTTGACGCGGAAGTCGCCGCCGCCGGAGCCGATGAGTTGCCCTTTGACAAGAAAGAATTTGCCGCCTGGGACGAAAATCGCAGGCTCGAAGCCTACGATAAATATCGCAGTGGAGCGTTTTCGACCGAGGCTTCCGGCAAACGTCTGAAAGCTCCGCAGGCTACGCTTATGGCGATGGTTATTGAAGGCGTTATGGATGCCAATCTGCCGTGGATTTTTATTTTTATCGGAATATTCGCCGCTGTGGTTGTGGAACTGCTGGGCGCACCCGCACTGCCTTTCGCCGTTGGTCTTTATCTGCCTCTTTCGTTGTCCGCTCCTATAATGGTCGGCGGTCTGTTGCGCGGTTTTATCGACATGTGGCGCGATGCTGAAAAGCGTGAGCTCATGCGCGAAAACGGCATTCTGTTTTCGTCGGGTCTCATCGCCGGAGAGGCATTGATAGGAATTCTGCTTGCAGTGTTTGCCTGGCGCGGTATTCATACGGCAGCATTTGAAGGCTGGGCCGGGGAAGCCGGCAACTGGGCGGCGCTGGCCGCGTTCGGCCTGCTTGTAATGGTTCTGGCTTTGTTTCTGCGCCCGGTCAAAGAGAAAAAATAACCGGTTCCGTCCGCCGGTGAGGCGGCAGCTTCTAATTTTTCCGGCATCTTCAGAAAATCTGCAATCCTGCCGGTTTTGAGTTCATATCTCAGAGCCTTATTTTTTGTCGCCATCCTGAAAAATGGCCGTAAAACGAACTCGTACTTTCTTTTTCAATAATCTTAGTGTATTATACTTAAAGTATTTTAATAATGCCTCTTAATCGAGTGCTGATAAAAATGCTTGAAAGAGTCGGATTTTAGCGTTATTGTTCATCAAGTACATCACGGTACTGGTGCATTACCACCGTGTATTTTGGGCATTTTGAATTTTACATTTTCAGGGGCGTTTAAACGGATAAGGAAAGCAGTTGGGTGGAGTGTGCTTTTCGCACGCTTTGCCGGTCTGGATTTGAGCATCGCAGTCAACTTTTTTGTTGAAATGGGACGTTTTCCCGTTTTTTCTTTTCTGTGTGTGATACCTGCTGTTGGCATGCGAGTTGACGGCGGTTTTTCCGCCGGCAAGATATGAATATTAAGGTTATGTCTGTAATTTATTATAAGTACAACATTTTCAGGAGGAACAAATGAGACGTCTGCTCAGCGTTTTTCTGGCGTGTCTGTTGTTGGTTCTGGCCGTTCCGTTTGCTGCGGCGGAAGAAATGACGATTCAGATCGAGCCGAATTCGATTGAAGACCCCAATTGCGGATGTGCGCTGCCTCACTCGGGGGGTATAGGTATGAGCACTTCCACATCGACGATTCAGATCAATGACCCTCTTCCTGCCGGGTCAAAGTTGACTCAGGTACAGATCACTGTTTACGGCATATTGTGCGATCCCAATCTGGCAACGGTATTTCTGGCCGGAACCGAAATCGGGAGTTTCGTTCCGAATACAATAGACTGTTGGTGTGATTCCTGCATCTCAAGCGCACCGTTGTCCTCGCTTGAATATCTGACGGGCTTTCCGGGCTATAATTACGGCGGACTGAACGATTTGTCCTTCAGCGCTTTCACCTACAACATGTACCCATCTTATTATGAGATCAAATTCATATACACCCAGGGAATTTTCGTCACCACGTTCGATGACGAACTCAACAACGACGGCGACTGTTCGCTGCGCGAGGCCATCCAGTCCGCCAACAGCGACACGGCGATTGACGCCTGCAAAGCCGGGAGCGGCGACGACGAAATTATTCTTACGGCTGGCACCTACACTGTTTCCATCGCCGGAGTCGGCGAAGACCTCAATCAGACCGGTGACTTCGATGTTCTGAGCAATATCGCATTCGTCGGTGAAGGCATTTCCGCCACCATTATAAGCGGTGCAGCTCTCGATCGTGTTTTCCACGTTGCGGGCGCTCATACCGTCAGCATCAGCGAACTTTCCATCCGTGACGGATATGTCGAAAACGCCAACGGCTACGGTGGTGGAATTTATAACCAGGGCGATCTCACTCTGACCAATGCAGAGGTAAGCGGGTGCTATGCCCAGGGCGACAACAGCAGCCGCAGTGGTGGCGGCTTCGGCGGCGGCATATACAACGAAAACACTCTGACTCTTGAATATTCGTCTATCACGAACAATACCGCACAGGGCGGCGACGGTTCCAACGGCGTATCGCGCGGCGGCGGAGGAGGAG
>JAKQSH010000207.1 GCA_029570245.1 Deltaproteobacteria bacterium
GCTACATGGTATGATGTATCAAAGGGGACGAACCCATATACCGGTTGTGGTAGGTCTCTGGTCCTGTATGATCGGGAAAAGGAGAAAGCCGGGTATTTCAGGGAGTCTTCAGGAACCGATGACCATGTTGCGCTTGATCTCTGGGAAAACTGGATGCTCTATTACGAATGCCACGGTGCTTATCCCGATAGTGCATACTGTTGCGACGATATTGCCGACGGCGACATATACATCTACCATTTTCCGACACAGAAAAGCTGGAAGCTTACGGATTCTCCCGGAGCAAGACATCTGGCAAAGATGTACGACCATTTAATTGTCTGGGCCGACGGACGCTATAACCCCAACGACCGAACAATGGCTTTCGACCTCTTCGGCATCGACCTGTGCCTGCACCCGGAGTTGAAAGACTACTTCGAGTCGTGCAGCAGCAGCACTGCAAAAAAATGATCTACTTCGTTTTTCTGGCCTGCGGCCTGACGCTGGGAATCATCATCGGCGGCCTGAACGCCGAAAAGAAAGCTATTCCATTCAAAGACACTCTGCGCTTTGTGCTTTCCTCAGTTCTGGCCGGAGTCGCCGGAGCCAGGCTGTTCCATGTGTTGTTCGAAGGCATGTTGCCGTATTACCTGTCCCACCCGATTCAGGCGCTAAGCCCCTGGAACGGCGGGCTTTCGGTCTGGCGTTTTTTTTGTCTGTTGTCGCTTTCCCCGGTGCTGAAGACGGTGGGCTAGTGCAATTCAGCTTCATACACCTGCTGAAGTTTTAATCTGGCGCAGCGGGTAAAATATCCCGAAAAGGGCAGGGTGACAGAGAGCTATTGCAGGGGACTGGAAAGGTAACCGACCAGAAGTTTTTGTCCCAATTTGTCCCAAGCGATAAAAAAAGGACTTACGAAAATTCGTAAGTCCCTGATATTACTGGTACGCCCTGCGGGATTTGAACCCACAACCTCTTGATCCGTAGTCAAGTGCTCTATCCAGTTGAGCTAAGGGCGCGCCTTGTATTCTTTTCGTTTCAATGCAAAGAACCGCGTAACGGTGGCATAGACTAATTCAGGTCTGCGTCTTCTGTCAAGTAAACTTTTTGCAGCAAGGCGTTTTTTTGTCGGCAGTTTCTGTTGTCAGTCGTTTGCCTGCATGCGCACTGTACTTTCTTCCGCTGGATAAATAGTGTATGATGAAAAATCACTCTGAGCGGAGGAGAAACGTTCTTATGACGAAATTTCGCCTGATCTTTATTATCTGCGTTGCGGCGGCGCTGGC
Source organism: Deltaproteobacteria bacterium (assembly GCA_029570245.1). Lineage (GTDB taxonomy): Bacteria > Myxococcota_A > SURF-8 > SURF-8 > SURF-8 > JAKQSH01. Next base: position 1,266 of record JAKQSH010000207.1, read on the forward strand.
TTATGGCCTTTACGCCTACTCGCAGAAGCATGACATTCGCCGCAGCATTTCAGATGTCGCCGACAGCGCGGGCATTGATCTGCAATTTCCCGAAGACCAGTCAGGCGATCCCATGCTCATAACCGGCAAAAGCGGCGAGACTCAGAAAAAGTCCGGCCAGTTCTATAAATGGACCGATTCCGCCGGGGTTATTCACTACACAAACGACCCGGATGCAATTCCGCCGCAATACAGAAACCGGCTTGAGGAAATCGGCACTAAGACTGTGGCGGTGGGAGATGCCGTTATAGAGCAGGCTATTGAAAAACAGCGCGACACGGCTGAGAAACAGACGCCGCCGCAGGTGCGCCTTTTTGTGTCGCTTGACTGTCCAGACTGCGAACGCACGCGCGAACTGCTGGAAAAAATGGCGGTTGACTTCAAAGAACTCAATATCGACACCGATTCAGCCGCGCTGACGGAGCTTAAGCGCATCAGCGCCGGGCACTGGGAAACGCCGCTGCTCGATACCCCGCAGGGTAGAATAAAGGGATATCGCCCCAACGACATCAAAAGAGCATTTCTGCGCTGAGAATGACGCATACGAAGACGACGTAAAATTATTACCGCTGCATATTTTACTTGCCGTTTTTTTCATATATATTCAAAAGACATACACAGTTGCATTGCTTATGGACATTTTTAAAGAAATCCTGAACTGTCGCACATGCACGCCGGCGCGCTGGAAGAATGGGCGGCTGCCGGCGCAGGCTATTACAAGCCTGTTGCAGAAGGCAATATGCATAAAGACCTCGGCGAACTGAAGAAACTTTCGCCGCGGGCCGCTGATGACGCACTGCTAAAACACCGCAGGCTTTTTGAGCGCGTTATGCCGGAAATCCTGACAAAAAATTCCGCAGTAAGCGATTAAAACATAAATCTTAAGAAAAATTGACATATTGTTCCTATGCGATTAGCCTGACAGAAGAAGCTGTATAGTTTATGAGGGGCGCATCAGAACAATCGGGGAATCGGTATGAAAAAAAACAGACCTGACATATTCAGCGAGCGCGGGGAGCTTACGAAGCTCGGTTTTCTTTTTCTTCTGTTGCTGGTGGTGTTTCTGGTTGTCGTCGTGGTAAACGCAATCAGCATAAAAGGTAGAATCGACAACATCAGCGATTCGTTCAAATCCGCCATCAAGCAGTCACAGATATACGACACCGACAAAATCATCCGCGCCCGTGTGGACGGCATTATGCGCAGCAAACACCTTGTCGTCAACCCCGAAGATATACAGATCACGCGCCGCAACAACATGATAAATCTCCGCTTCGAATACATGGCCGAATTCCAAGTGCCGGTACTGTCGCGCAATCCGACTTTTAAGTTTGTGATCGAAGAAAACACCGCCAGCGCCGCCGAATGACGCGCTTCTGCCGCGATTAAAAAGCCCCGGAAATTTCCGGGGCTTTTTTGAAGTCTGTTGCGAGTCTTACTTCAAAAGCGCCAGTTCCATAAGTGTTGCAACGCCGAAGCCAGTTCCGCCGACCGGCAGGTGCGTGTCGCAGCTTTTACCCAGAAACGCCGGACCGGCGATGTCGAGGTGCGCCCATGGTGTGTCTCCCACAAATTCTTCCAGAAAAAGGCCGGCCAGTATGGCTCCGCCGTAGCGGTCCCCGACGTTCTTCAGGTCGGCGATATCGGATTTAAGCTGGTTCTTCAGTTTGCGGTTAAGCGGCAACTGCCAGA
>JAKQSH010000231.1 GCA_029570245.1 Deltaproteobacteria bacterium
GCCGCCGCGGGAAACGGCTTTTACTCCAGAACGGCTGAGCAGTTTGTCGGCGGCGATTCTCTCGGCGTCTGCCAGATCAAGCCTAGGAGCAATATTTATTTCTTTCTCCACCGGAAGAAGGCGCAGGCCGAACATCACCAGACGACCATGTTTGAATATGACATAAGCGCTGGCCTTAAGAACTGGAATGCCGCGAATTGTCTGCCGGAAAGAAACATAGCGGGTGTCGTCGGCGTAAACGTTCGCCAGAGGCTCAAGGTCTTCGAAAAGAATGCCGCGCGGCAGAAGAGAACTGTTGCTTTCCAGAAATGCGGCGGCGGCATATTGTGCAGCGGAATCATCATTCATAACCGACTGCCCGTATTGTATTCCCTCGCCCCACATGCTGATAAAATCGCCGGTCGGGCCGTATTTGCGCACCATCCACTGCCCGCCGAAACGCTTGCCGAACGAAACCGGAACTTCATTGAAAACACTCCGCGAATAATCGGAGCGCTCCATTGCCCATTCACTTCCGGCTGAAACGAAATCGGCGCGATGGGCTGCCTTGTTAACGGCAAATGCCTGAGTACCTGCCAGAAAAATTGTTGCCAGAATGAAAATACAGGTGAGTTTTCTCAACAACATCACGAACTCCATACCGAAATGATTTCTGAAACTGGTTTTAACAGACCGATTTCACAGAACTTAACAGATTGTTAAGCAACAATCAAAAAAAAGTACTCACCCTTAGTATTGATGATTCAGCACAATAAGGAAATCAGACAGGCTGGACATTGGGCCGACGATGCATCTGTGATGCTTATCCGGCAAGCTCGGAAAGTATTTCATCTGTGGAAGCCAGGCGGGCATACACCATGCCCAGAGCAGCCATGAAGGATGCATGTACATCTTCCGCCGGAACTTCACGCTCGCAAAGCTTCAGCGTCCTGGCGGCGCATGCGTCGTGAGCGACTACACACTCGTAACCCATATCGAAAGCCGCACGCACGGTGGCGTCAACACACATGTTGCTCATCATGCCGGCCACAATCAGGCGCCCGATGTCGCGCCCGCGCAGGAAAGCGGACAGCGCAGTTTCGCGGAAGGAGTTCGGATAATGCTTCAGAATCACGGGCTCTCCGGCAGCCGGGGCCACTGCGGCGTTGATCTGCATGCCTTCCGTCCCCGGCAGGAAAAATGAAGCTCCCTTGCGAACGGAAACATGCTGGATATGACAGACCGGCATACCCGCCCCGCGAGCAAATTCAAGCAGACGCGCGGCATTGACGGCGGCTTGCGGTGCGCCTTCAAGAGCCATGCGCCCGCCGGGAAAGTAATCGTTCTGGATATCTATAAGAATCAGGGCTGTTTTCATTGGCTTCTCCAAAAAATCAACAAATACAAACCTTCGGTCAATACAATAAAGCGTCGGCGTGAGACAAATTAGCGCCGCAAAAAGCCTCTGTCAATAAATGGCGTATTTTTCACGAAACCTGAAATGGGTAATAATTGCCCTCATGTTTTTTCAGTTTTGACTTGCCATTCATTTAAATAATGCTAATATGCCTTCCGCTCTGCGGTTCGTGCATCTTAACTGCGGGCAGACCTGAAAAGCCGATAAACAGTTGACTTCTGTAAATAAACGTGCACAATTGCGCGTTCTGACGGATATGAGACGAAAAGAGGTGAATTATGAAAAGAACTTATCAGCCGCACAACCTTAAAAGACTGCGCACCCACGGATTCCGCGCCCGCATGGCCACCGCCAACGGACAGGACGTTCTTCGCCGCCGCCGCGCCAGAGGCCGCAAACGTCTTACGGTGACCTTCGGGCATAAATAATTGATATAACGATGAAAAAGTTCGGCCTGCCCCGAAGTCGCCGACTCCTTCACCATGGAGCCTTCGTGCGGGTTCAGAAGGCCGGACTGAAAATTGTCACCGGAAATTTTCTGTTTCTTTTTCATCAGAACGAAATCGGTGTAACGCGTCTTGGGATTGCAGCCAGCCGCAAGCTGGGTAATGCCGTGACGCGTAATCGTATTCGCAGAATGGTGCGGGAAGGTTTTCGGCTGCTGCAACCATTGTCTGGTGAAAGTCTCGATCTGGTCGCCATACCGAAACGCCATATCGAGAATCCTCTTTCGCTTGATTCAGTCGTACGCAGTTTTGAAGAGCTTACGGAAAAATATCTCCGTGGAGAAACCAGACCGGCAGAGAGAGGCAGATGAGGAAATTTATTGGCAGACTGCTGATTTTCCCCATAAAACTCTACCAGCGTTTTATATCCCCTCTTTTGCCCCGCACCTGCCGATATTATCCCAGCTGTTCGCACTATTCCATCGAAGCCATCGAAAAATACGGCCCCTTCTGGGGTTCGATTAAAGCCGTTTCAAGAATAATGCGCTGTCATCCTCTTTTTCCGGGCGGATACGAACCGGTAGAAAAAGGCTGGCCGCATATAAAGGAACCAGACAAGAAATAGGAGTGCGTTGTGGAACGACGTTTGATAATTGCGGTAGTTCTGTCTCTGGCTATTCTTTTCCTGTGGAATGTTGTAATAAACCCGCCGCCGCCACCCGACCCGAATCAGCAGAAAGCCGCGCCTGTGACTCCACAGGCGGAGCAGAAACCAGCACAACAGGTCGCGCCAGGAACGGCAGACGCCCCCATAGAACGAGCAGCAGAAATGCTGCCCGCCATCGACGAGCCAGCAGTCGCACCGGAAGAAGCCGACACTGTTGCGGAAAAGCCGCTTGCAACCGGTACTGAAAATGCGGACAAGGCAGAAGCAGACGCGCAACCAGCCGAAACTCAGATTGAACCAGTAAAAGAACCCGAAAAGCCGTATGTGCGCCCCGAAGAAAAAACCGCCGTCATAGAAACTGATGAGTTCAGGGCGGTGTTCACTACCTATGGAGGCAGCCTCAAATCCTTTGTTCTTAAGAGCGAAAAATTCGCGCATAAAATCAAAGGCAGCGAAGAAACGGAACAGCTTGATCTTGTAAAAGACAAAACCGAAGAAAATCTGCCCTACCGCCTGTATTTCGACCGCGCCAATTTCAGTTACGACATCAACCCGACATACGAACTGGTCGCATCGGACGCGAAATCGGTAACTTTCAGCATTACTTCGCGTGAAGGCGTAACGATTGAGAAGAAATTCACTCACAACGAAGGCTACCTCTTTGACCTTAACATAAAGGTAACTAACGGTGCGCGCGGTGTTGTCAAGCAGGCGCCATATCTGGCAATCACTTCCTACCAGGACGAATCCGAACTGCAAGGCGGCTTATTCGGTTCCTCCCCTATGAACAGCCAGATGCCCAAAGCCCTGATCGACGGTGAAATATGGTCGGAAACCGACAAGGAAGACCTTGCAAACACCATCATAAAAAAAGGCAGCATTCCCTGGGCCGGCATAGATTCTCTGTATTTCTTTACCGCCATACTGCCGCCGGCAGATGCCCATTCGCAGATCGACGTGAAAGATATCGCCACCAAATACCAGACAGTCGATGGTCAGGAATCGACTAAGCACCACCTGCGCATAATGCACAGCCTGCCGGAAGACAATATTCTTGAAGGCACTTCTAAGGAATACGGATACAGAATTTACATCGGCACCAAAGAAAGCGAATACCTGTCACTGGCCAACTGCAGGATGGAAGACTCCATTGATTTCTGGCACCTCGGATTCCTCGCAAAACCGATGCTGTGGATAATGAAGAAAAGTTATTCATTCGTCGGCAACTGGGGTGTGGCCATCATTATATTAACGCTGCTGGTGAAAATAATACTGTATCCGCTGAACCAGAAGTCCTTCAAGTCCATGCAGAAAATGAAGGACCTCAAGCCCAAGCTCGATGCACTGAAGCAGAAATGCGGTGACGACAAGGCCGAGTTGAACAAGCAGATGATGGAAATGTACAAACGGGAAGGCGTCAACCCAATGGGCGGTTGCCTGCCGATGCTGTTGCAGATGCCGGTGTTCATCGCTCTGTATCAGATGCTGCGCAACGCGGTCGATCTGTACAATTCGCCCTTCATTCCCGGATGGATAGACAACCTGGTGCAGCCCGATCCATTTTACGTACTGCCCACAGTGCTGGCGCTGGTGATGTTCATCCAGCAGAAAATGACGCCCAACCCGGACAGCCAGCAGCAGAAAATGATGATGTTTATGATGCCCGCCATGATGTTTTTCTTCATGCTGGTATTGCCGGCAGGTCTGGTTCTGTACATTTTTGCAAACTCGCTGCTTACCATCGGACAACAATGGATCATCAACAAACAGAGCCAGAAGAAAACCGCCTGATAAAAATTCAGGATATTACATGTTTTTTTCGCAGCAAACGCCGTTTCACTCCGAAACGGCGTTTTTTTGCGCCGAATAGCATTGACATGCACACCGAGATATGCTTAACTGACGCTGTAAGATCAGACTAACTGATCTACTGGAGTCAGGAGCAGTCAGTAGATATGTACACGGTTACACTTAACAATTTAAAAGAAGGCGACAGAGCGGTCATTCTCAACATCGGGGGCCAAGGCGAATTCCGGCGGCGGCTGCTGGAAATGGGATTCATGCCCGGTTCGGAAATTCTGGTGGAGCGCTATGCTCCGCTGAGAGACCCCATAGAACTGCTGGTAAAAGGCAGTCACCTGAGTCTGCGCCGCGAAGAAGCCAAGCTGGTAACCGTGGATATAATCCAGTAATCTGCATCTTATTTCTCCGGCCGTTTAATCGTTTTCTCTTCTCTCCTTCTTAATGGAAGCCCGTCGGTAAAACACTGACGGGCTTCCGACATTTTCAGCCTAAATCTCTGCTTAGAATCCATTTCAACATGAATCAGAACAAGCACAGTCCGTCATTCCAGCTTTCGCGTGTGTGACGACTTTTGAGCCGGCCGAAACAGCCCCTTAATCATTACGGCAGACAATTATAAGGCCGTGCTCCTTTTTCAGCCGCCGACAGCCGGAACGGAAACGGACGGATTGTGATGCCGGAGTCCGCCGGAACCGGCACGGCAACCTCGTTAAAACTATTAACATTACACAATATTTATATTAATTATATTATATTCATTGTTTTATTTTCGAAGAAAATCCGCCGTCTTCGAACGAAAAACGTGAAGCTGACTCTCAAGAGCAGGTGATGTTACGGGGTGACAACAACGCAACACATTGTTTTTACTTAACAATAAAACAGGCGAAGTTTCCGGCGAAAAGGGATTCCCTACAAAAAATACATACCTGAAAACAGTTCTTGACAAAACCCCTCAAAAAGGGGCAAATATTTACAATCTTCTTATAAGGTGAGGATCGTAAAAATCCTTGCTCATTAGAGATATTTATGCTAATGGATTGTGACCTCTAACAGGAGTACTGCATCTCGGAACCGGAGCCAACAACGACAAAAATGTACGTAATTTCGGGTGGTTTTACCATCAATGCGACAATATTCTATGAAAGAAGATTCTAATAAGAAGGAAGAAAGGGTGGCGATGAAAAGACAAGTTCTCATTTCAACCTTACTGGCGTTGGCTATCATTATGGCAGCCCCACTAACGGTGAATGCTCAGGCAAAGTCCGGCGCTTCCGGTGCTGGCCCATCTCCCTTCGGTGAAGATGAGGAAAGCTATGATGTCGAATCCAGTGACACAAGAGACACCGGAGCAAAATACGATGAAGCTCTTCCGCTGAAGAAAAAGGCGAAAGTGGTTCAGAAAAAACTCTACAACAGAAAATTCCGTTGGGAGCTTGGACCGTATTTCGGTATCAACCCCGCAGACAGTTTCGTGTTCAGCATCGTCGAAGGTGCCCGCCTCAACTTCAGCTTTGCCGAAATGATGGGCGTACAGCTCGTCGGCGGATATATGCAGAGCTTCGACCGCGACGATACCACACTGCTGACCGACACGGTCGATAACGGCGGCCTCGAAATCGACGAAGACTTCATAAAGAATTCGAAGACGCAGTGGTTCGTCAACGCCGACTTCGTGTGGTATCCGGCCTACGGTAAATTCTCGCTGGCATCTTCCGTCATCGTCAACTACGACGTCAGCCTCTATGCAGGCGCCGGCGTGATGGGAATGGACAACGGCGACCTGGCCCCGGCTCCCGATATCGGCCTGGGCGCGAATTTCTACATCCTCAAGTGGTTGTCGCTGCGCGCCGACTTCATGTACTACGTCGCCATAGCCGAAGACAAGCGCACCAAGTTCACCAGCACGTCAGGCAGCACGATTCAGGATGAAGGCACTGCCAGCGAGGGAGGTACTGAGCGCGGAGGCACGCTGCTGCGTCACAACTACTTCATTACGCTCGGTGTCAGCTTCCACTTGCCGCCTAAATGAACCGCGATAGCGCAGGGAGGATAAACAGACCATGAGATTCAGGCATATAATGCTTTTCGTTCTCGCTGTCGCGCTGCTGCTTTCGACGGCCTGCGCCGGCAAATCGGCTCGCGATCAGATTCTGGAGCGCTACGAGCGAATCGACGTTCCCAGGAACTTCGAGCAGCTTCCGCCGGAAGTTCAGCAGACCATCATTGATTACAACGACGGCGAATACTACAAAGCGGCCATGGGCTTCTACAACATTCTCGGCCACGAAGAATGGTTGGCGCTGCACGAGTCCGCGCAGTACTACTTCTCCGAAAGTCTTTACAGAGTCGGCCTTTATCAGGCCTGTCAGTACGAGCTGACCAAAATTCTGTTCAAAGGACCGGAGAACAACAACTACTTCACAGCCGCCCTTGTAAAGCTTCTGGCCATAACTTACGAAACAAAGGACGAAACGGTCATCTTCGCAGTTCTGTCCAACATCCCGCTCGAAAAGTTC
>JAKQSH010000237.1 GCA_029570245.1 Deltaproteobacteria bacterium
TCTGGATGCAGCGGAATACGATAGCGCAACGGGTCTTTTTCTTCTCCGTTTATGAAGAACGGCGAATAATCGAACATGTCAGGATCATCGAACACTTCGCTGTCTGACGAGCGCGGATATGTGCGGTCCGGCTCGAAAGCGGCTTCAAGCTTTACAACCATACCCACCGGGTTGTCGATTGCATAATCAACAGTGAATCCGGCGATATGCTGGCGCGGAAAGTCGAGATACAGAATTCCGTGTGTGTTTCCGCTTTCGTAAATGTAATCGCCTTCGCCGGTCAGCAGGTTCAGATCGACATCCAGATGAACCGGCACCGGGGGCGAAAGTTGATGTGTGTAATAGTATACCAGCGTATATGTCGAAGCGGGCGTAATGTTGCCGCGCCAGCGCAGGCCGGCGCGCTGGTCGTCTATGGCCCGGCCCGGATACATGAATTTTTTCTCGTCGAAAATAAACGACGACGGAGTGCTCGAAAGCGGCAATCCCCATGCTCCGACAAGAGTAAGCGGAACCGAAACGGTATCTCTGTCTCTGTCTACTCCGGGTATCCAGACGATTTCCAGCGAATGATCTATTTCCTTTATTTCGAAGAGAACCTTCGCCATCCACAATGGAATGCGCATGTCTTCGAACGATTCCAGAGGCCCAAGATGCCATGTTTCATTTGTAGGATTTATTACGTCCAGCAGGCGGTAAGCCCCAAGATCACCCCACGAAACCTGTTGCCTTCCAAGGCGGAATGAAAGCCAGTCGGTAGCTTCGATATCAAGATAAAATTCGCGCAGGTCGAATTCATTATAATAGTTGTCCCAAATCCAGTGTTCGCGGTCTTCGGCACGCATGAGTGTCGGCGGCTGGGCAAAAGAATCAACCTCAAGCGACAGAGAACCGGCCAATCTCAACACCGCATGCAGCGTCACCCGCTCTTCCGGCCTGTATTCCGCCATGAGCTGCGCTGTCGAGCGCATCATGGATGCCTTGCCCATTCTGTCGCCGTGATCGCTTGGAGAGCACATCGTCGGGTAGTGATCGGGATTGCACGGCAGCCCTTCGTTCTTGCCGGAATTGAAAACCGCCCTGTTATGAGTTTCCTGAAACAGATCGGATGTCAGCGGAACAAAAACACCGCCCTGCATCTGAATGTAACCGTTAAATGTGAATTTTTCGTCTTCCTGGGCATGCGCCTGATAGGCAGTACTTATCAGCGCAATAAGAACCAGCGGAACGGCTCCTGATAATTTCACGACGCCCTCCTTGTTTATTCGGGTTCCGTTTTACGGAAGAGACAGGGAGCTAAATCTGCTCCCTGCTCCGTTTTCAGTCAGGACTTAATCGCAGGTGCCGGGATTGGACGCGCCTTCATAATAGATGTTGCCGATGTTGATTGAATTGCCCTTGGAGAATATATGCGTCGAACCTATAAGCGCACCGTCCGCATATGCGCATACCAGAGTTTTTCCAAGGTCAATGTTGGCCACCAGAAAATATCCGTTGTTGGGGTTTATGGAATCCTGTTTCTCAAGAGTGGTCGGCAAACCACCATCTCCGAAATAGCGCACTTCTCCCAGGCTTTCCGGCTCGGTATCCGGGCAGGCACTGTCGGCTGTTGCCGCCACTGTTCCACATCCAACCGGAACTTCGTCGCTGCCGTCCATCCAGTAAACCGCCCCAGCGACAACGCCTTTTGCTGAGTCCAGTGTTATGCCGGCAAGTGTGGGCGCAAAATTATAAGTGGTTTCACTTACCGACCATAAAGTTTCGTCTTTGGCGTCGAGTTTGATGTTGACCTGATAAGTGTCTTTACTTTCGCCCGAAACGCCTTTGCATAAAAAGCCGACGAATTCTGTAGAGGCAGGCACCATCATAGTAAATGATACTTCGCCGTCGGAGTTTGAAACTTTGCTGTCCGCACCTGAAAGATTTTCGCCCGTATCGTTGTTCAGAGGCTGAACCGTAATACCTTCAACCGGGTCGCGGGTCTGGAAATCAGTCACGATTCCAGTAATTGTAGTTTCAACTTCGCCCTCGCCCTCCCCTTCGCCTTCACCTTCACCTTCACCTTCACCTTCGCCTTCGCCCTCTCCTTCGCCCTCTCCTTCGCCTTCTCCTTCGCCTTCGCCCTCGCCACCGGTTTCCTCATCATCACCACCACAATTCACGAACACGAACAAAAGAAAAACAACAGCAAATACTACAGTAATCTTTCTAAGCATTTTTTCCTCCTTGGATGGAAATAGCCCCCAGCATCGCAGCAATTTTTTGCTCCAATGTCACCTTAGATTTACTGCTTGTCTGATTATCAGCGCAGGTCTTCCGAGATGATGCAAAGACCCTTACCCGCTTTTGAGAGTTATTTAAGGAATAACACCAGCCATAAACTCCGTCAAGGCATGTTCGTTTTTTATGACACGTATGCTCAAAAACGACTTCAACGCGGTGCGCCATTTATGAAGTAAAATACCAATGAAAGGCTTGCGTTTGCCGTTCCGATGTTTAATTGTAAATACAGAAGCAATAAAGGTCTTTTCCGATGGAGCTACAAATGCAGGCAAGCTGGCATGGAAACGCGACACTGAAACTGACGGCGGAAAATGGAACGTCAATCGTATTCGATCCATTCTTCAGTCGCAATCCGAATATTAAGCCTTTTGAGCTGAAGGATATAGAAAATGTCTCGGCGATACTGGTAACGCACGGACACTTCGATCATGTTGCCGATCTGCCGTTCATAAGCTCGAAATTGCGCAAGGAAATATACGCTCCAGAAGAAGTGGCGCACAATCTCAGTTCACGTCTTGGTGTGCCGGTGGAATTTCTTCATAATGCCGATTACGGAAACGAAACGCAGATCGGCGCTTTTAAAATAAAACCATTCAAATCCCGTCATGTGAAATTCGACCTGCCCCTTATAGCTTCAACACTTGCCGGTCTTGTAAAAAACATGAATCGCGACAGTCTGGCCCGATTGAAGCGCAACATGTCGGATCATTTGCGCATGCCGATGGGGCGCTGTATCGGCTGGCTGGTGGAAGCCGACGGCAGAAGTCTGCTGCATTTCGGCAGTATGGCTTTTGATGAACATGAACATTATCCGCAGAACGTTGACGTTCTCAGCCTGCCCTTTCAGGGCAACAGCCAGGTCGATCTGCTGGCGCTGTCCGCTGTTGAGCGACTCAAGCCTGAAGCTGTTCTGCTGCATCATTTCGACGACGCTTTCCCGCCGATCAGCAGTGCAGTGGAGACAGCCACCTTTGCAAGTCTTATGAAACAGAAGCATCCGCAGATTACTGTTTACATTCCAGATTACGACCAGCCGATTACGCTGTAACAGGAAATAGTCGGCAAAACGCACCCCATGCATTGACATCCGGTGAAAAGACACAAACTTTAAATACACGGACTGGTGTCCTATTGTATTTTTCCGAAGTGTCTTACAGAAATAATGAAAGGATTGCATATATGATGAGCTACGCAAATTTGATCGGAGAAACAGCCCCGGATATTGAACTTAAAGGCGTAATAGACGGTTCGATCAAGGATTTCTCCCTGACGCCGCCGCATGGATTCTGGACTGTTCTGCTTTTTTATCCGCTTGACTTTACTTTCGTCTGCCCGACTGAAATCATTGCATTTTCCAACGCCAAAGACAGATTTTACGAACTTGGAGCAAAAATTTACGGTATTTCTGTAGATAGTGAATTTTCGCATCTGGCATGGACGGAAACCAGCCGTTCCGCCGGTGGCGTAGGGCGCATCGAATTCCCTCTGCTTTCCGATCTGAACAAGGAAGTGGCTGCAAAATACGGCGTTCTTAAAGACGGCGTCGCGCTGCGCGGTCTTTTTATTATAGACAATGAAGGTATTGTTCAGCACGCCACTGTCAACAATCTTGCTGTCGGGCGCAGCGTGGAAGAAACATTGCGTACATTGAAAGCCTTTCAGCATGCAAAACAGACCGGCGCTGTCTGTCCTGCAGACTGGCATCCGGGCGACGACGACATGAAACCCAATAGCGGCGGATTGAAAAAGTACGCAGGCAAAAATTATTCATAATGCAATCCGAACGGACAAATTACGGGAAGAGAGACTTTCTGATTTTTTTTGTACAAAACCGTCGTGGTTGTCTGTAATATCATTGTTCTGGAGCAGTTTCCTTGATGTGCCGATTTCTGGAGGTATTGCATAAATGTCTTTACCGGATTTCAAACTCGAATCAGTTCAAGCCGGAATAAGAACCCGTATTGAACCTTTTCTGCATGAAATGTTCAAAAACATCCCGGAAAATCCCGAAGAAATATATCTTACAGGTAATTCGGCCCGTGGAGAGTTTGACGAATCCAACCCGGAAATACATATGCTGCTTGTTTTCGGGCGCATCGACTCCAGGTTGCTGGATCATATCGCCGTCCTTGGGCGCAGATTCGGCAGAAACGGTATCAAAGCGCCATTGCTTCTTACCAGCGAATATCTTTCCAATGCCGCCGACAGCTTCCCTGTTGAACTGCTGGAACTGAGTAATTCCCATGTCTCAATTTTCGGAGAAGACAGGCTTTCTGAAATAAAGATCGACATTTCAGATTTGCGTCTGCAATGCGAACGTGACCTGCGCTCGTGGCGGCTGCAACTGCGTCAGGCTTATCTGCGCTCCGCCGGTGAAGCGGCCTGGATGAACGAATGGTTCATGGATTCCATAAGTGACGTTTTTCCACTGCTGCGGGCAATTATTCATCTGCTGGGCGGTGACGAAAACTGCGGTAACACCGAGACTGTGTTGCGTCTCGGCGCACTTGCAGATTCCGATCTTTCGGCGTTTTCGGATGCATGGCGCCTGCGCAAAAACGGCGCACGTTTCGACAAAAAAGAAGTTTTTCCGCAGTTCGACCGCTGGGAAAACGCATTCAGAAGCCTTGTAGAGAAAATAGATGCGCTTGAAACTCCCTGAAACAACGATTGCGGCGATACTGCTTGCCACTGTCCTGCTGCTGACCGGTGTCGCCATAGCAGGCCCGGTGGATTCATGGCCCGCCAGACCGGTAAACCATGTCAGCGACATGGCAGGCATGATCAACTCTATTGACGAAATGAAACTTAACGATTACCTGCTTGAACTTGAGCAGAAAACCGGCGCCCAGTTTGTAGTGGTCACAGTCGAGTCGCTGGAAGGTGAAAGCAAAGAAGGTTTTGCGCTGGCAGTTGCAGAACACTGGAAGATAGGCACCAAAGGCCGGGATGACGGTCTTGTATTTCTGCTGGCCAAGAATGAACGCGCCTACCGCTTTGAAACAGGCTACGGGCTTGAAGGAATTCTGCCGGACTCGTTCCTTGGTCAGATCGGTCGGGAGCGACTTGTTCCATACATGAAAGAAGGCAAATCTTCAGAAGGAATTTACCTTACAGTTCTGACGGTTATTGATATTATTGCTAAAGACAAAGGTGTCGCAATAAGTGGAATGCCCGAAATAAAGCCGATGCGCAGAAGCCATTCAGGCGGCGGCGTTGGTTCGCTCATTTCCATGATAGTTTTCTTTCTCATATTTTCCAGCATCTTCGGAGGTGCAAGAGCGCGCTCCGGCTACGGAATGAATCGCTGGCGCGGCGGCTCACTGCCCTTCTGGGCTTTTCTGCTCGGTGGGATGATGGGAGGCGGACGCGGACCGCGAAGCGGCGGCGGAGGTTTCGGCGGCTCTTTCGGCGGCGGAATGGGTGGCCGTTTTGGCGGCGGCGGTGCAGGCGGAAACTGGTAATTTATTGTTGTGGAGTAAACAAATGAAGAAAATCAATATGATTGTTTTGCTTTTCGCTGTTCTGCTGTCGCTTTCCGGCTGCGGCTACAACCAGACCATTGCGCTTGAAGAAGCAGTTGACGCACAGTGGGCGCAAGTGGAAAATCAACTGAAGCGCCGCTACGATCTTATTCCTAACATTGTCGAAACGGTAAAAGGCTATGCCGAACACGAGAAGGAACTGCTGACGGAAATCGCAGATGTCCGCAAAAACTATTTCAGCGCAGCGGACCGCAACGGAAAAATCGAAGCGGCGACACGTCTGGAAAGCGCGCTGTCGCGCCTGCTCATGCTCAGAGAAACGTACCCCGATCTCAAGGCCAACGCC
>JAKQSH010000243.1 GCA_029570245.1 Deltaproteobacteria bacterium
CATCGTTGACCGTGAGTTCGAAGTGATAGGAGGCAACGTTCTCCGCCAGGAATCCGGGTTCCGGGGATGTTGTGCTGTTAAGGACATCGTAAGTGTCTGTCCAGGAATATGTGATTTCATCGCCGTTGTAGTCGCCGGACATATTGCCGTCCAGAATTATCCAGTCTCCGCTGTTATAAGTTCTGGTGAACCCTACAACCGCTCCGGGGGCTACGTTTTCTACTGTAATGGCACATGTTGCGGGGGGACTGTATATTTCGTTGACCGGATCGTAAGCCGACACCTGAATTATATATTGTCCGTGAGCGCTGGCAGCGACGCACGCTGTGGGCGGATCGTCCGACACCGGATTGATCCAGAGCGTTTCAGGTCCGCTCTTGAATGTCCATGTGAATTCAAGTTCCTGTTCCATTGGATTTGCGATGACTTCGGCTTCGAGGCACACTTTTCCAGGCTGAACCGTTGCATTCGCGAAGTCACCACAGCCGAGAATCGGAGTTTCTTCCGACGACTGCACAAAAACCGTCGCCGACCAATTGGCGGGTGAAAGCCCGTCCTGGTCTTCTACATGTACCTGAAAATCGTGGCGTCCCTTCTGATTTTGAGTAGGTTTCCAGTTGATTTCACCGGAAGTTTCCGAAATAGTCATGCCTGCCGGCGCTCCGATGAGCGAGTAATCAAGCTGATCGCCACAGGCAGCATCCGGGTCGTCTGCTG
Source organism: Deltaproteobacteria bacterium (assembly GCA_029570245.1). Lineage (GTDB taxonomy): Bacteria > Myxococcota_A > SURF-8 > SURF-8 > SURF-8 > JAKQSH01. Next base: position 718 of record JAKQSH010000243.1, read on the forward strand.
CCGCGATTGCATAATAATTCATGTCAACGGTTGCCAGTTGAGGAATATCAAGAGTGCTCCATTCCGGCGCACCGTTGGTGTTCGTAACGCGAATCCAGTAATCGAGTTGACCTTCACCGCCGTCTCCGTCGCGTACAGTCATAACCACATGATGGCGCAGATCGACCTGCGCGCCACATGCCACGTCGTTTGAAGCCGGTCTCCATTCGATGCGTCCGCTGAGGGAGTTGCAAAGCATTGTAAGCGGTTTGACTGTGCATTCGAATCTGAAATCGGCCTTGGGATCGCCCGGATCGTTCACTTTCGGAACGAACACATAATCCTGGCCTTCGGCTGCGTCGGTATTTGGTTGTACACCTGGGTCGAAAACAGGTGGGACGTTATCGACTATAACTTTTACCACCGCAAGTTCTGATGCCTGAGCATTATTGTCGAAGGCTCGCAACGCCAGATACTTTGTGACCGGACCGTCAAGCGGCGAACTGGGGTATGGAATTCTTACCAGTCCGTCGGGACAGTCGTCGTTGTTGGCGCATGCAAGCATTGTGTTTGTGGTGCAGTGTCCCTGAGATGTGTTGCATGTATCTGTAATGAGGTACGGAACCCAGGGATTGAAGTTGGCCGGGACGCCCTGATAGTCGATATCCCATTGATAAGACGTCACCCAGTCGCCGGTTGGAATGTATGATTCTTCCGCAGAGAAGGTTATGCTTTCGCCTTCGTCAATGTGAATTTCGCAGTTGCTGCCGTCTGTCCCGCAGATAAAGTCTTCCAGGTCGCTGACCTTCGGGCTTACCGGGCGGTCTTCAATGACGATACTTTTTGATACAATGTCTTTCAATCCGTCGTCATCGGTAATTCTCAATCCGATTGTGACAGTGGTCAATGCTGACCACGACAATGTTTTCGACGCTGGGGTGGTGCTGCTGGCGTCAACCGTGAAATGATCGGGATTTCCGTCATATTCGAAATCCCATTCATAGAGTGTTATCGCATCTGTTCCTGAATGAGACTGATTTGGGTTGAAAACGCCGTTTTCACCCTGTCCGAGTATCGACGGGCCGCTTATTATGGCCTCCGGCAGAACGTCCAGAACAACTATGGTTTTATCGGCATAAGAAATCGAAGGCGATCCGGCTGTGTGGTCTTCATCACGAACCTGAAGCCTCACAATCACGTATTCCTGCGGTGTACCGTTGTATAAATTGCTGTCGTGCATTGAGTCTTCAGTAAACGTGAATTTCTTGACGACTCCGCTGTTGTTGGGGTTGAGGTCGAATGTATATCCGTCGTATGTGAAGTCCCAGTAATA
>JAKQSH010000244.1 GCA_029570245.1 Deltaproteobacteria bacterium
CGCCTGCGGCGCGCCGATTTTTTTTGCATGCAGAACTTATCATCACTTACCGTGAGTATGAACAGGAAAACAGAATGCAAAATTTTCTTAATAAAAAATCTTGCGCAAAGCCCGCTTTATAAATACTATTCTGTTCCCGACCTTGCGGAGAGATGACCGAGAGGCCGAAGGTGCACGCCTGCTAAGCGTGTGTAGGCCAAAAGCCTACCGAGGGTTCGAATCCCTCTCTCTCCGCCATTCTTTTTTTGTTAATCAGAACAGATCAATTTTTTGAGGAAGCGGATTCTTCGCGCGGCCAACCGTAATCGGGCGCAGGCGCCCCCCAATCGCTGAAGAAACTGATATCAAGCGGAATAGCTTTGTAAAGGGTAAAAAGCACTTCGAAGTCCAGCTCGAACGTTTTTTCGCCGGCTTCGTTCACTTCGACGATACGACCGTTTGCGCCGTCGCAGGTGGCAATATTGCCGTTAGCGGTGTACTCTACGCCACCCAGACCCAGTGAGAAGAAATCGGGGGTTTCGCGATAGCGCCAGACAACTTCGGCGGTCTTTGCATTTTCATCATATTCGACCAGAATAGTCTGAGAATATATCTCACCGTCCGGGCGGTATAAACCGTTATCGAAAACGATAAAGTGATTCTCGTCGATGAAATGCGGGTCGTGGCTGTGAGACCAGATTCCAGCACCGAAATCGCCGCCGTCGCCCATTATCCATTCGACTTCGCCGGACGGATATTTGATTTTGTAGATGCGGTTGAGATTACGGACGTTGAGGTAAATGACGCTGTTGGCCTCATCGAACCAGACCGAATTCGAATGAGTCCAGTCGTGCCCGATACCCAGCCAGATATTGTTCATGTCGTTGGGATTGTTGTCGGACAGCGGAATGTAATCTTTGCCCATCCACTCCCACAGGATTTCATCTGTGTACGGGTCGATGATGTGGATACCGTCGCCCAGTATGGTGTAATCCTCGCTCTGCTTGATCTGATCGAATATCAGATAAATAAGATTGCCGTTCGAGAGCCTGTCGATGTCGTGATGTGCGATGTCGGGCAGATATTCGTATATGACGCTGCCGTCAAGATCAATGATGCGCATTGTTCCATACGCACCAACGGCGATGCTGTGATCGTCGAAGGGGTCGATTTCTGTAATGGGACAAAGCTCGTTGTAGGACATTTCCCACAAAACCGTGCCGTCCCGTCTGATTGCGGCAACGGCGGCATATTCGCTCTGATGCATTATGTCGGTGATGGAAGTAAGAAAAACTTCGTTCGGATCGTCGTAAGTGTTAACAGTTATTTCGAACGGAGGCAGAACACTTTCCGGCGTGGAGACAGCTTCAGACTCGACCCAGTCGGAGCACTTCTCACCGATGCAGGCGCGAGCCCTGTATTTATATTCGGCAAGCGGAGCAAGCGCCAGATCGAGCCAGCGACCATAAGCGCCCGGACGGCAGCTTACAGCAGCATATTCGCCTCCGGATTCCGCACGCTCAATACAGACTTCAACTTTTTCGTCCGAATAAGCGTCCCAGCCAAGACGAACGTTGCGAGCTGACACCGCAAGGGCCTTCAGTCCGGCAGGCGCATCGGGTGCAATGATCTCGACTTCCGCTTCGCCATCCGCTTCAGAATCTTCAATATCGGAGTCGAAGCTATCCGATTCAACATCGAAATCGCCGTCGCTGTCGCCGTTACCTGCGTCTCCTGAAGTGTTGTCTGACGAGCAGGCAGAGAAAAACACCAAGGTGGTGACCAGCAAAAGAAACATCACCTCATTTTTACAAACAGCATGAATATGCAATTTCGGGTACTTCGATTGACTATCTATTTTTCATTATAATAGATGACGATCGTGAGGCAATGAAATTCGTTATCGGAAGACTGCATTACATCTTTATCAACTACTGTCAAGCCGGGATTATCTTTCAACCACTTGGTAATGACCGCACCCAGTTCGTCTCTTTCACGCGCCTTTGTCGCAGAGAACACTTTCACGCCCGTAAATTCGGCCATCGCTCACCTTCCTTTTACAAATAACAGAAAATTAACACACGCCACCGACCGTCCTTCTCGAAATCATCGTGATTGATGAAAAACAAAAGAAAAAACAGAGAAGGGAACAACCCGGCGCCACCTATTGTTAAGATTATATTCACAATGAAAAATATTGCAAAGGGATTCTTAAACTGCCCTTAACAATCGCGACACTCAGGTGTCACCTGCAGACAGCGTAACGTCCCGGATTGTTTCGTCATTCAAAAAAAACCATGTAGAACTTGAATTCTTATGAATATAAATATATAATAATGCCGTTGTTTCAAGGGGGAACAAGCATCATAATTTTTGGGAGGATAGAAAATGAAAAAGGTGCTTTTATCGTTTGCCATTCTGTTTATGTTTTTAATGGCGCTGGGTACAGCCGAAGCCAGCGGGCTGGCCCAAAAAGGTCAGATCGCGGTAGGCGGAGATGTAATGCTGGGCGGAGTGACGCCCTGGTTTGACGGCGGAGACGGAGCCTTTGCCTTCGGTATCGAACCGATGGTAATGGTATTCCCGATCGACAATCTGGCAGTATTTACGCGCATGCCTTTCTGGGAAGGTCATTTCTTCAAGCAGGACCTCGGTTTCGGCCAGACACTTGACATGGATCTCCACTGGCTGCCTTTCCTGTTCGGCGTTCGTTATTATTACACCATTCCCAGCGCTGACGCATGGCAGATTTACGGCGGAGCCGGTCTCGGCGGCGCTGTAGCGACCGGGGATGGCGGCTCTGAAGGATACTTCGCAATGGACATGCATTTCGGCAGTCAGTACGAAGTAATCAAAAATCTGGGCATCGACATGAGCTTCGATATCTTCCTGCCCAATATCGCTCCGAGCCAGACTGGAACCAAAGTTACTGCCCGCTTCGGCGTGATGGGCGGCGTGTTCTATCATTTCAATGCTTTTTGATTAATCAGAACTTTTACAAAACGGAAGCCCTCTCAGAACGAGAGGGCTTCTGTGTTTTAAACTGAACAGGGGCACTCAAAAAAATTAAAAGGGAGGGTTCAATGAAACGCAGAATGATTTCGATTACTGTTCTGATATTTGCATTGCTGATGGCCTTGAGCCTTGCATCCTGCTCGGAGAGCGATGACGACTCCGGCTAGGGTGAAGGCGAAGGCGAAGGCGAAGGCGAAGGTGAAGGCGA
>JAKQSH010000286.1 GCA_029570245.1 Deltaproteobacteria bacterium
AACGACGACGGCTCTAACTGGTGCCCTGCTCAGGACAGTTTCGGCGCCGGTGATTTCGGAACTCCCGGAACGGAAAATACAATCTGTCCCGAAGTGGACGGCGACGCCGAAGAAGAAGAACCAGAACTTCCGTGGCCAGGCATTGGAAACATTGTCTTCACCGAAATCATGGCTACGCCTTCCGCTGTTGAGAACGGCGTCGGGCAGTGGCTTGAAGTTTACAACAGCAGCGAAAACGATTTTGATCTCAAGGGTTGCAGACTCGGCAACATAAGCGAAGACAGCTGGCATACAATTTCACAAAGCCTGCCGGTTCCGGCTGGAACATATGCGGTTCTGGCTCTTGAAGACGACCCGACTTATAACGGCGGAGTGGAAGTTGACTACAAATATAGCGGCTTCATTATCAACGCTTCCGGCGACGAAGCGGTAAGACTTCATTGCGACGCTACCATCATTGACGAAGTTTATTTTTCATCTTCGTACTGGCCGGTATTCGCCGGACGGGCCATGAGCCTTGATCCCGACACGCTTAACAGCGCAGACAACGACGATGAAGTCAACTGGTGCCGCGCAATCGAAGTTTACGGCGACGGCGACAGAGGCACTCCGGGCGACATTAACACAGACTGCGGAATCGAAGACGGCGACGAGGATATTGTTGAGGCCGAAGAGGAAGAAACGGTTCAGAATCAGCAACCGCTGGCCGGAGAGCTTGTAATCAGCGAAATCATGCCATGGCCGCAGGCGGTTTCAGATGCCGCCGGCGAATGGTTCGAGATGCGAAACACATCGGGGCGACAGCTCGACCTGCAGGGCTGCGCCGTTTCGGATTCGTCTGACGAAAACTGGCTGGAAATAAACTACTCACTTATTGTGGGCAACGGAGGAAATATCGTTTTCGGCTCCAATGACGACTATTTCTCGAACGGCGGTCTGCTGGTTGATTTTGTCTGGAACGGTTTCGAGCTTGACGACAGCGGCGACAGCGTGCGTTTCCGCTGCGGAGAAACGCTCATCGACACGGTTTCATACGGCGACACATGGCCCGCAGCCTCCGGCATTGCACTTTCGCTTGATCCGCAGCACACAAACGCAGCAGACAACGACGAAGTTCTAAACTGGTGTGCGGCTGCAACGTCATACGGACAGGGCGATTACGGTTCGCCGGGAAGCGCGAATCCAGACTGCGATGCGGTTCCAGACGGCGACATTGAAGAGGAAATCGAAGAAGAGGACCTTCCGGGCTGGCCGGCTATGGGCCAGATTATTTTCACCGAAATTATGAACAACCCGGTCGGAGTAGGCGACAACGTAGGCGAATGGGTGGAACTTACCAATATCGGCGGTATGGATTTCGATCTGGGCGGCTGTCAGTTCGCCAACAGCAGCGATGCCAGCTGGACCGATATCCCCGGATCAATGACGGTCGGCAACATGCAGAAAATCGTTCTGGGGCGCAGCTCAAACTTCGCCGGCAACGGCGGCTATACGCCCGGCGCGATATTCTCCTTCGACCTGGGCGATTCGGAAGACACGCTGCGTTTCCGTTGCGGAACGACGATAATAGATGAGGTCGCATACGGTGCAGGATTCCCGCTTACTGCAGGATACGCCATGAACCTAAGCGTGTTCATGTTCACCGACATGGAAAACGATGTTGCTGAAAACTGGTGCGAAGCCACTTCGACTTACGGCGCTGCCGGAAACTACGGCACGCCGGGCGACCCGAACATTCTGTGCGAAAGTACGCCAGACGGCGACGCAGAAGCGGAACTCGTCGAAGATGAAGCCGACGCCGAAGAAATCGCCCATGCCAGCGTTTTCGACATCCAGAATCCGGCAGCTGAAAATCATCCCGCCCCAGGAAGCCTGGTGTCGGTCGGCCCTGTAACCGTCTCGTCCGAAGTCTTCGATTTCGGCGGAAGCTACAGAGCATTTTTTGTGACGGAACCGGCAGGAGGCTATTTCTCCGGTATGGCGTTTGTGTTGTCCAAAAAGAGCAGAGCCATATACTCGCCCGGTGACAGCGTGACATGTTCAGGTTTTTATGAAGAATATTGTGATATTCCGGGATGCAGCCATTCAAACTCAGTGCTGCGGGTTTCTGACTGCACAAATCATTCAAGCGGAAATAATCTGCCCGCCCCGGTTGTAGTTGCATCGGCATCGCCTGTCGCGACCGGCGGATACCTCAACGACGCACTGCAGGGTGTGCTGATAAGCCTCGAAAACGTCGTCGTAACGGAAGAAATGGACGCCAACGGCGAATGGCTGGTTGACGACACGCTGATAATCGACGATGTCTTCGGTTATTCATACACACCGCAACTGAATGAAAACATAGTGACGCTCACCGGCTTCCTTCACACTTCCGGCAATGAATACAAGCTGGAGCCGCGCGACAACGGCGATATCGAACTTGAGCAGGGTTCCTGCGTGGATGACGCTTACGAACCCAACGAAACTCGTGATGCAGCGCCGACGATATCCGGCGGCAACTTCAACGAACTGTCACTCTGCGAAGGTGATTCCGACTGGTATGCCTTCAGCCTCAGCAGCGGAGACTCGGTTAAGATCGACATTTACTTCCATCATTCAACCGGTGATCTCAATCTGTATCTGCATTCTTCAGCCAGCCAGCTTGCGGCATCCGAAAGCGCCACTGACGACGAACACATCAGCTATACCGCCACAGCGGATGGAACTTACTACATTCAAATCTCTGCGGTATCTGAAGCCGTCAACAGCTACGACATGTCGCTCAGCATCAACGGCTCCGAAGGCTTCACGCCGGGCGGCGTTCTTCCGGGCGCTGGCGATCTGGTGATAACCGAATTTCTGGCCGACGCTTCCGGCTCCACCGACTCAACGGCGCAGTGGTTTGAAATATACAATATTTCCACCACAACAACGTACAATCTGGAAGGCATGCGCATCCGCAACGGCGACGGCAGCGTTGAACATGAAATAATCAACGGCGGCACACTTAACGTCATGCCGGGCCAATACAAGCTCTTCGCAATCAGCGACGACACCGCACTTAACGGCAATATCGCGCCGGATTACACCTACACCGGACTTGTCATGCAGCCTTCAGACGACGGTCTGGAACTGTACAATCCATTCAGCGCCGAAGTCATCGACGAAGTTTCCTGGAGCGAATCAGCCGCCTGGTACATTTTCGAAGGTTTCGCAATGAATCTCGATCCGGTTATGTTCGACGCGGATTCTAATGACATCTCCGACAACTGGTGCTACGCCAGCTTCGTTTATGGCGGTTCCAACTTCGGAACACCCGGTGCTGCCAACAAAAGTTGCGGCATCGCCCCGGACGGCGATACCGACAGCGGCGACACTGAAATCACTTACGAATGGCCGGTGCCCGGTGAGGTGGTCATTACCGAGTTTATGAAAAATCCGGCGGTTCTGAGCGATGCCGACGGCGAGTGGTTCGAAATTTACAACGCCGATCCCAATGCAGCGCACGAAATCGGCGGTTGCCGCATTGCCGACAGTGACGGCGAAATGCACGAAATCAGCGGTTCCCTGGTGCTCAACCCAGGCGAATTCGCAGTGTTTACGCGCAACGGCGACAGCGCATCCAACGGTGGAATCACACCTGATTACGCATACGGCGACGACATAACGCTTGACGACGACAGCGACGAAATAGTGCTGGTCTGCGATAACGTTGAAGTTGATCGTCTCAATTACACCGACAGTTTCGGCGACACCGAAGGTGCAGCAAGCATGCTTGACCCGCGTTTCCTCGACGCCACGCTCAACAACTACGCATCCTACTGGTGCATCCCGTCCAGTCAGTACGATGCGCTGAACCACAATTACGGAACGCCGGGTGCGGTCAACGATCACAACTGTTACTGAGTCGGAAAACTCTTATAACAAAAAAAGGCGCTCTCAAATGGAGCGCCTTTTTTGTTTCTGCTTTCCGGGTACAGAAATATTACTTTCTTTCACCCGCTTTCTTATGTCCGTGCTGCTTTAACGACTTTGCCGGGCGGGGGGCAAC
>JAKQSH010000300.1 GCA_029570245.1 Deltaproteobacteria bacterium
ACAGTTCAATCGCTTCGTGCAGCAGGGCTAGATGTTCTTCGGGATCAGCCGGTGGATTCTTGAGTAATTCAAGGATTTGCAGCACGCGTTCATGTTTGGCTTTCAACGTAGCCAGGTCGCCTTCAATTTCTTCCGTAGCGACAATTTGGTCTTTTTCCGTTAATCCACGAGCCGCGCGTTGTTCGGCGCGGAAATCGCCTGGACTCTTGTAGTTTGGATCCGCCCATATATTTGCCTTAGCGGTTTTTGCGGTGGATTCGGCCGCCTGGTAGGTTTCGAGGTCGGCTTTTTTAATATACCTGTAAAGCGCTTCGACGAAACCCTCTGCGACCATTTCAAGATTGATGTTGCGGTCGCCCTGATTGACGGTTGCGACAGCACGGCCGTAGGGGTCCACGTCCTTGACATCAAGATCCACTTTTTGACCGAGGACTTTCTTGGCCAGAGCTTCTGTGGCAGTGTCGCCGTGGGGCTGACCAGGTGTTACTTCTCCAGTGCGCTTATTGATTTTCTCTGTTTCCTGGGCATCAATACCATAGAGGCGCACCCGGACCCTGCGACCCTGCTCGGTTTCCATTTCAATCGTATCGCCGTCCGTCACTTTCGTTACTGTACCGGAGAGGCGCCGCGTGCCGTGCTGCGAGAAGCCCTTGAGCTGCGTCGAATTCTTTTCGAAATCTTCGATCGCTGCGCCGAGCTGGAGGTCTGCCTGTCCTAACGCGCCTTCCGCAATGGTTGATTGTGCTTTAATCAGATTGCGCAGGCGAGCATTGAAGTAGTCGTCGATGCCCGCGCCGCCGCGTTTCCAGATGTCGTCGAGCGCCTGCACCATGCGCGACGTTGCGCCTTTGGCCTGAATCTCGATCATATCCATGTATTCTTTTGCTTCTTTGGCGATTTGCGCCTGACGCTTGGCGGCATACTGGCGATCAATGGCCTCTTTGTGCAGAGACATTTCCTTATACATTTGGTTGTCGCGATAATACTCGTAGTCTTTGCTGGCCAGGAATTTCCTCTGTGCGGCCTCTTTTTCGTATTCAATCTTTCGGAGTTCGTCGAGTTCACCATCAGCCCATATTTTGAGCAGGTTGCTTGCCGCCGTGTGCCCGACACCTTCCAATTCCCTCATGGCCTTTTCAGCCTGAGCGTTGATCGCCTGGATGCGCTGTTTCGCCATTTCGGGAGAAATGCCGCCGTATTGCCCTTTCAGTTGTGTTTCAAGGGCGGCAATGTCGGCTTGGCGACCGCGTTCAATGCTCGCGTATGAAGTTCCAGCCGCAGCTTTAAACATATCCGCGGTTTTGCTCGCGAATTGAATAAGTTCAGTCAGCCCCTTATTGTAATGATGCTGTAGCGGTGTTTCGGCGACCTGGGCGCGGAATTTGAAATCTTCCGGCTTCCACAGCGGCGCTTCATCGAATGTGCGCGGCCGCATCGCCTCGTAGCGTTCGTCATTCGTTTGCTTCCAGACCTGCCAGTCTTCACGTTTTTCATAATCCGGACCATAAAGCGCCTTGAAGTAGTCGGCCTTGGTTTCGATCGTTTTGGCGTGAGAATCGGCAATATTCTTGCCGATGTCCGTGCTGCGTTGAAGCATCGCTTTGGCGATTTCCTCACCGGTGCGTTGCGCTGTGTTCATAAAAGTGAACTGTTCGGATCCGGCACCGGCGACATAGCGGTCGCCATATTGCAAGTTCGGATCAGCGAGCCTCGCCGTCTTGATCCTATCATTCAAATATTTCTGACTCGACTGGCCGATTGCATCGTTGCTAAAGTTGGCGTTCTTTGTCGGAGAGGAAAGTGCCTGAGTTGCTACTGCCGGAGTCGTACCGAGACTGAAAAGCGCAGCCAGCCGGTCCAGGATGTTAGGCGACAATTCTCGCTTTCGGTTTTGATCGACAGTCATGGCATGCTGATCCGTTAAGCTGCGATGACTGAGATCATAAGTTCGAATCGATGTCAGAGGGCTGTACCAGTCTTTTTGCGTATTGGGGTTGTTAAGCAGGTCGGCGGTATTCATG
>JAKQSH010000330.1 GCA_029570245.1 Deltaproteobacteria bacterium
ATCGTCTATCGTCTATCGTCCATCGTCTTTCGTCCATTAAACCTTCTTCGAAAAACAAGAAGTTGGGCCATAGTAGTACAAAAAAATTCATGGAAATTACGACGTATGCCAGCAGTTTATGCTGCTTCCATGAATTTTTCAGACTACTATCATTACATTTCTTGTTGTTGAAGAAGATTTAATGGACGAAAGACGAAGGACGATGGACGATAGACGATGGACCCTATGGACCCTATTGACCTTATGGACCTTATAGACGAGGACGATGGACGATGGACTTTAATGGACAGGTTGACGGCTGATAGCTGATAACTGATAACTATGGGCTGTGGGCGTCAGCCCACCCCATATCATTGCGTGCTTTTCGTTGGTCAAAAAGAATTCCTTGGTTACCCCAGTCTACGCATTGCATTCCCTGTTCCCTGCACCCTGTTCCCTTCACCCTTCATTGGACAATCATGTCAAAGGGGGTATCTTATATCACGAGGTAACGGACATGAAAAAACTGACCAGCAGTATTTATACTTTTGAGAAACTCATCCGCAATGGGTTTCTTTATGTTGACAAAACAGAATATATTTGGAAGTTGGTTTCCGAGGCGCCGGCATCGTTTTTTATGTCCCGCCCGAGACGTTTTGGCAAATCACTGACCGTATCTACGCTAAAAGCCGTCTTTCAGGGTAATAAAGGGTTCTTTAAAGACCTCGCCATCTATGATAAGCCTTATGACTGGAAAAAATATCCGGTCATTCATCTGGACATGGCAAACTGCAACGCGAAAAAGCCAGACGACCTCGAAAACTTTATTTTCGACATCTTGTTGGGTGTCGCAGCAGACTTCGGGATGAAATTACGTGGCCAATCCAACGCCATGCGTTTTGAATTTGTGATTCGGGATATTGTCGCTGCTGCGGGTGCCCCCGTCGTCATTCTGCTTGATGAATACGACAAGCCGATCTTGAACACGCTGATGACTGCGGAAGCGGGAGACTGCCGGGATGTCCTCAAAGGATTTTATTCCTCGATCAAAAAATGTGAAAGTATGGAGCGCTTCGTGTTTGTCACAGGTGTCACAAAATTCTCGCATGTGTCGCTGTTTTCCGAACTCAACAACCTTACCGACATCACCATGCACGCCGATTATGCCTCCATGCTCGGCTACACTCAGGAGGAACTCGAAAAATACTTCGCCGATCGTATCGACGATGCCGTGCACAAATTAAACATACCAGGCGAAAAACTTCTTGCCGAAATTCAGTCATGGTATGATGGATATAAGTTTCATACGGATGCTGAAAGCGTTTATAATCCGGTGTCACTGGCACAGTTTTTCAAGAACAATTATGAATTCAACAACTACTGGTTTTCGACCGGTACCCCGGCCTTTCTGATGGAACTGGTCAAAAAAACGAATTTCGACTTTGAAAACATTTTGTCGCGTCCGGTATCCTCTGTGGCCTTTGACGCTTTCGAGATTGACAACCTCGACCCCTTGTCTTTGCTGCTGCAAACCGGTTATCTCTCGATCAAATCCATGCAAAGGAAATTCAATATGTCCTGGTATTGGCTTGACTTCCCGAACCAGGAAGTCAGCGTGTCCTTCAATACCTATTTGTTGAATGCGTATGCGGAAAAATCCAAAAATGAGATTGTCAGTTTTTGCCAGCAACTGGCCGATGCGATGGCGCGGGGCGATACTGAAACGCTGCGCAAAGCCCTCGAAGCCTTCTTTGCCGGCATCCCCTATGACCTGCATCACCAAAACGAAAGCAATTTCCAGAATGTCTTTTTCGCACTTTTCCGCTTGCTCGGATATTACATCAGCGCGGAGTCTCGCACCAGTGACGGACGCATCGATGCCGTGACGCAAACCGACCAATGGGTCTACCTCTTCGAATTCAAACTCAATCACGACGATTCCGCATTGGCGCAGATCAAGGAAAAAGAATATTTCAAACCCTATCTGCTCTCGAACAAGCGTATTATGCTGATCGGGGTCAATTTCGACACAAAAACCGGCAGACTCTCAGACTGGAAATCCGAAGAAGCTATTTTTTAACAACGAAAAGCACGAATTGACCCGAAAGTTTTTTGGGTTGCTACGTTGAGCTAAGAGATCGCTGTGTACTTTTTAAACCGTCCCGGTTGCGATGTTTAAAAAGTGGCGCAAGCGGCCCGCTTGCGAAAGCCTTCAGGCTGCCTTTTAAAAAGTGGCGCAAGCGGCCCGCTTGCGAAAGCCTTCAGGCTGCCTTTATTAAGTATTTAAAAAGTGGCGCAAGCGGCCCGCTTGCGATGGTAATGTTACTCAAACAGCAATCATGAAAACCAATAAAGCCGCAAGTACAATGAAACACAACCGCCCCATCACCATCGCAAGCGTCCCGGTTACGCCTCTTTAAAACCATCCCGCTTGCGCCACTTCAGGCAGTAAGAGTTTCCAGAGGGATGACATAGACTCCATCGGCGCGACGGTGTGCGAAGCCGTTGGCGGTAATCACGGCCAGTGCTCGGGGAGGGGGTGTTTTTGCAGTGTCAATGCGGGAAGCAAATTTCAGCAGGTTTTCGGCTGCGCTGTCGGCAGCCGAAAAGCCAAGTTTGACTTCTACTGCGATGTACTCGCCGGCTGCGGCTTCAACAATCGCATCGACCTCAAGACCGGAAGAATCCCGGTAGTGCCTTACCCCTGCGTCGAAGGTTTGCGCATAAATTCGCAGGTCGCGAATGACCAGAGATTCAAACAGCAACCCAAAATATTCCAAATCGCCAAGTAATTTTCCCTTGTCAAGCTGAAGAATTCCGCAAGCCAGCGACGGATCGGCAAAATGTCTTTTTGGCATTTGTCGCAAAGTTGCGCTCGAACGAATATGCGCGTTCCATGCGGGAAGGTCTTCTACGAACATCAGGCGTTCCAGAGCGTCCAGATAATCAGCAGCGGTCTCCTCTTTAAATGCACCGGTGCTGCCGCGCACATCCGCTGCCATCGTGGCGACAGAGGATTCACTGGAAATGTTGCGGGCGATTGATTGCATCAGGCGAAACACCCTGTCTGGATCACGACGCTTTTCTGAAACGCGGCTGATATCAACCTCGGCAGTTAATGAGGCGTAATCGCGGGAAAAGTCAAGCGACTGCTTCAGAGATTTTCCGAGGAGGCCAGGCCAGCCGCCGATCAGTATCTTTTCCGCCAGTTCTTCGAGCGAAGCGGATACCGGGGCTGAACAAACAGGTGTATTTTGAAACAATTGTGCAAGGGATACTTCACCCGATGACCAACCACTTTCATAGAGTGACATTGTGTGCATGCGAAGCATCGAAAAACGCCCCGCACCGGAATGGCGGCGAGTCTTCTCATCAGGGTTGGCTGAACCCGCGAGAATGTAAAGCCCATTCCGCTTTTGGTCATCCACCTCCCGGCGAACAAGATCCCATAGCTCAGGAAATTCCTGCCATTCATCCAGAAGCCGCGGTGCTTCTCCACGAAGTACCATTTCGGGAGCGACCTGCATCGCAAGCCGCGCCTGTTGAGAACTGTCCAGACGAACATGACTGCGCGCAATCTGCAACGCGGACTCGGTCTTCCCGCAGGCCTTCGGACCACTGATGAGAACCGCTCCAGCATTTCCGAGACGGCGAACAAGTTCAGTGTCAGTAAATCGTTTGTGGTAGTTCATGACGATAATAAAGCCTGTAGAGGGATAAAAGTCAAGTTTGCAGGGAGATGAAAAATAGATTTTCAAAGGGATAAAAACCGGTTTAAAAAGTGGCGCAAGCGGCCCGCTTGCGAAAGCCTTCAGGCTGCCTTTAAAAAGTGGCGCAAGCGGCCCGCTTGCGAAAGCCTTCAGGCTGCCTTTAATAAGTCTTTAAAAAGTGGCGCAAGCGGCCCGCTTGCGAAAGCCTTCAGGCTGCCTTTATTAAGTCTTTAAAAAGTGGCGCAAGCGGCCCGCTTGCGAAAGCCTTCAGGCTGCCTTTAATAAGTCTTTTAAAAGTGGCGCAAAAAGTATTGCCGTTTATTTCCAACCTTCTGTTTTGCTCCAAGTCATCAGTTGGTGTTTTTCATTGAGTATTACGGGCATTATGAGTTCAGCGATCCTTTCTGCTGCTTTGCCAAGGGATGCCGGATAGTGTTCAGGTATCGTCTTGCGAATGAATGTATCCCAGAATGAGCACTTTAGGTTATCGGAATAGAATTCCTCTGTCAGTGCCAAAGGCATGGAATCTGGCAATGCGGTATTTCGCCTTGCGAATGTTCGGCTCAACGTCTCATGCAACAGTGCGCCGTCAAAATCACAAATTTCACTGAGAAGCCAGATGTCAAAGAAGTCTTTGACGCGACTGTTGCTCATCCCAAGCGACACCATTGCTTCAAATTTTTCGGCGGTAACCGTGTAGAACGGATATACGCGAATCCTTGGACACTCCTGCTTAAGAAGTACTGGATAGTCGTGCAGCTGGGCCGCGGGGTACACGGAATCTCCGAAGCCGATATCGAACTGCAACCGCACACGAGCCTGGCTGATTCTGGCATTTAAGGTGATGCGTATCCCTTTATATGGATCCCCTTTCTTGATTTCGCTGGTCTGCATTGAAGCCAAGTCAAGGGCAAGGCCGTCGTCTGGCACTTGCGTCTGGCATATTTCGATAAAACACTGCTTTAGAAATTCCGGCGTTGAATTACCGTGACAGTGCAGATCGGCATCTCGAGTAGCTCTGAAAGTTGGACTTGCCCAAACGGCAAATGCGCTGGCTCCTTTCAGCACAAAGCGATCAGCATGTGAACTTTTGCCAAGACGATAGAGAAAGCGCTCGATTGCATAACGAAGAAGAACAAACTCAAACGCTATTTTCTTTTCGCTGGCGAATGTTTTGAGACGCATCGAAACCGAATGTGATACGTTTTTTATTCCCTTGCCTCTCATCACACAAACTCCAGATAGGGGCGGATTGTTTTAGTGATTCTTCTGACTTTGGAAAACTCCCAGAGCCTGTTTCGGTCAAGCCTGTTTTCGGCGGCTGCCTGACGAAGCGCGGCCACCGCCACGTCCAGACCAATGCGATTGCGAAGCTTGAAGCAGTCTGCTATGCTTTTCTCGATCGAGTATACTTTGAGTTTTGTCCCGTTTGCCGCGTGTTCCTCTATCCCAGCAGAATAGGAACAACCGGAAAAATAGCAAAATTCAACCGGCGGACCGCATGACGCCGGCGGATGGGTTCCGTGCGGAAGCGCCATGAAATGCACATGCGGATTCTCATCCGTAAGCTCGTGAAAGCGCAAGGCGGTCACCAGACAGAAAACCCCTTTCGGATATAGACGCGCCAGCATCTCAAGATCTGAGGTCGCCGAAAGACAACGGCCAGCCAGAGAATAGATCCCGGACGCATTTCTCTCCACAAAACCGCACGCTGCCAGTCGAGACAGCTGCTGCGGCGCGATACCCAGAGCATAGATTTCACGCGCCTTGGCCAGACCACCACCACCGAGTAACTCTGACAATACAACACGCACAGCTTCAATCTTCATCGTAACGACTCCTGTTTCAGTGAGTGGATCACTACAAATATAATGCATCTGTAGCATAATGCTCATGAAAAACCTTTCAAAAGTGGCGCAAGCGGCCCGGTTTAAAAAGTGTTTAAAAAGTGGCGCAACCGGCCCGGTTGCGAAAGCCTTCAGGCTG
>JAKQSH010000516.1 GCA_029570245.1 Deltaproteobacteria bacterium
TGTTCGAAATACGAGACACCTGTAGACATTTCTTCTGCAAATTCTTTAATGGGAACAATTTCTATCCCGTACCTGATATGTCCCAGGTTTTTGAATATTGTCATTTTTGCGCAGACATTGTAAACCATGAAAGCATACTTGCCGAATTGTACTTCTACTCCAACTTCATCCTTAACAAAATCCATTTCCCGGAATGCACCATTATTCATTCTTGCAGTTTTGTACCCTTCAACATAATAATCTGTAGAATATTTGCATGGCACGCGGACTGGACTCCATCTTTCCTGCTGATCGAATGCATCCTTGAAGGCTTTATTTATATCTGCAGGACTGTACAGCATTTTTCCTTTCATTGTTTTTTCATTGCTCTTTTTTGTTCTGCAGCTTGAAGAATCAACTGCGGCAATTGCCTGTTTTACTTCTCTCAACAAATCCGGTTTTTGTTCTTCAATTATTTCTTTCCCATTATTGAAAGAATAAATACCTGCTATATTCATTTCTTTGCCTGTCTTTTATCAATCTGCCATTCGATAGGTATCTGGCTCACCTTTTCCCTGCCTGTCGGCTGGTATACTGGTTTGCCAAGAGGGCGATATCCCAGGTGCCCGTTATAGAAATCTTCTATTCTTTTTTTTGTCAGTGCTACATATTGATGCTCTTTTTCGCAACCGATTGCTTTTCTTCCATTTTTCAACGCAGCCAATATTGCCGATCCAGAGCCTGAATATGGATCAAGAACCCAGTCCCCCTGGTTTGTTAATGCAAAAATGCATCTTTCGACAAGCTCTATTGGGAATTGACAGGGGTGGATTGTTTTTTCTGGATGATTTGCTTTTACGTTTGGAATGTTCCATAAAGCCGTCTCCCATTCCTGTTGCATCAGCCGCCAGATGTCCGACGGATTTTTCCCAAGAGGATTACCGGATGGCTTGCCATATTTGTCTCCGGGTTTGTAATTTGTTTTGCCGGGATATTTTGAAGGCACTCGCACATCATCGAGATTGAAAACATAATCATCTGTTTTTGTGAACCACAGCAGAACTTCATATCTGCCTGAAAATCGCTTGCTTGCATGCAATCCGTGTTCGAAGTGCCAGACAATCCGATTTCTCAGCTTTAAGCCGCGCTCTTTAAAATACGGATAATAAAAAATGTCCAGTGGAAATACCTCTGACTGATTGACGTAGTTTCCGACTTGCCAGCACAATGAGCCGTCATTGGCCAGTACTCTTACAATCTCATCCAGCGTCGGCAGGATATTATCCATGTATTCCGGCAGGTTGATTTCTTTTTCATATGACTTGCCTATGTTGTACGGAGGCGAAGTTATTATAAGTCTCATTGAGTTGTCTGGAATTGATTTCAGTGTCTGTGACGAATCTCCCTCAAGCATTACCAATTCCGATTTGTCAGAAAACACATCAGATATTTCTGGCGATTTAAAAAATACATTGTTGTGGCTGTTTATCATCTGTCGCTCTCAACTGAAATTGTTGTTGCTTCACTCTGGAAAAATTCAATCCATACTTTGATTATCGAAAATATCTGAAAAAATAACCTATGCAAGTAAATATTTGAAACCGCGTAGCTGTTTTGTCGTAAAAACTTCAGAAAACAACTCATTCGGAAAGTGGAATACCGTACTGTTTCGGAATAGATTAAATATCTTGACATTGTGTTTGCCGGGGCAATATAAATGTAATTTGACTGAAATAATCGTAATCGCGCGCTCGTTTTCTGAAGGCGGCGCGCCATAGCTTCCAGTCATAACATGGAGGAGCGGTAATGAATTTCAAAGCTTTTGTTAACAATGGTCTGTCGGTGTTCTGCATGCCAGCAGCGGTTCTCCTGGCTCTTGTCGCCATGGCAGGCAATGCCTTTGCGCTTGAACCGACCGATAAGTGGGAAGGTTCGATCGACTACGCCGCTACTGGCGGCACTTTCCTTGAAGACACCTGTCAGGCCACTTCCTTCGGCTGTTTCCCCGGTGAAACCGACGGTCAGGGCGACGTTGTTACCAGCGTTTCATCCTCTTCCATGGTCGGCGTGCCGGCGGACGCCAACATCGTCAAAGCTTATCTGGTGTGGATGGGTTCGGTCGAGCACGAATACGGCGAAGACCTTCCTGTCAATCCACCCGACAACGAACTAACTCTTCAGCCGCCAGGCGGCAAAAAATATCCGGTCGTCGGAACTGCCGCCGATATAGAGGAAATAACATACGACGACAAAGACGCCAACGACGAAAAGGCGACTTTCCATTTCTACACATACCGTGTAGACATCACCGAGATAATGCAGCAGCACACCGTTGCGGACGGCAAAAAGATCGAAGGACTCTACACCGTGTCGGATTTTTCAGGTTATGCTGATGAGCCCTACAAATCAACCACTCTGGCGCTGGGCGGCTGGTCGATTCTTATCGTTTATTCCAGCGTTTCGGCAGACCCGAAGCGAATTTACTACTACCAGGATTTCAGCCGCATCCGCGATGCTGAGCTTATTCTTAACCCTGTCGGTTTCCAGGTTCCTGAAGAACCGGACGCCAAAGTGACGTTCTTCACCGGCGAAGGCGACCCCGGAATTTCCGGCATGGGTGCGAGTGCGACGCACAACGAAGAACTGCGTTTCAACAACTCGCTGTTGCTCGATACCTGCAACACTGAAAAGAACCCCTTCAACGGTACGGTAAACACCAACTCCGATGGTCTGTGTCTGGAAAATCAGTTCTCTATCGACCTTGATACTTTCGATGTGTCACAACTGCTGGCATTCAACGACACATCCGCAGATGTTAAATACTCCGTCGGTCAGGATGAAGTTTTCTCGAACTATATGATTATCGCGATTAACACCAAGCTGCCGGATTTCGATATCCCGGGTGAAGCCGAAAAAATCGCCACCCCCGCCGCCGGAAGCGAGCTGTCGCCCGGACAGGAGTTCTATTACGAGATACATGTCCAGAACTGCGGCGAGGATATCGCAACTTACGTAAAAGTTCGTGACAATCTGCCCAACGAGGTCGTTTATATTCAGAACTCGACAGTAATAATCAAACCCGATAAGTCTGAAGTTCCGGTCGCCGATGCTGAAGGCGGTGTTGCTCCGGTTGAGGTCGGTGTTTCTGTAGCAGATTCCATGGCTCCTGGAGCAGGCAATCGCCATATCGTAAAATGGAGAGTGCGTCTGCTGACAATGGCGGAAGGTATAACCAAGGAATCAGTAATCAACAACATCGGTGAAATCATCTCCGGCGCCGGAGACATATATTTCACCAACGGCGGTGTGCCGGTGACGCATACGGTCGGTGCTGAATCTCTGGAAGGTAAGCTGTATTTCTCGCACGGTCCGGCTCATCCGGCCATGCATTTCGTCGATGCCGGCGACACCGACATCACCATGGCTCAGATATCACTTCAGGCATTGCAGGGCAACGTTTCCATCACCGGAATTCGTTTTACCCCTCCTGAAAGCGAGGAAACTGATTACCTGATGATTTCCGGTGCAAGTCTTTATTGGGATAAAGATAAGAACGGCCGTGTCGGAGACGATGACACTGTGATTGGTGAAGACGTTTCATGGTCTGGCGGAGGTTTGTACTTCGGTGGTCTGGGTGCGCTTGGCCAGATTATCGAAGGCGACAAGCTTTATCTGCTTCTTACCGTAAATATTTCCGACAGCGCAGAGCCTGGAAATCTTGCATGGCTTGAGATTCTCGAAGAAAATGTAGACATGTACGGATTCAATGATGGCCTTCCATTCGAAACCGGTCAGGTGCGTATTGCCAAAGAAGGAACAGCAATGACTTTCCAGCTTGGCAGACGCAATCCTACCGTGTTTTTCCTGTCGCCCGGTTCTGTCGAAGCGGTCATGCAACTGCAGCTTAACGCTTATTCCGATGTGACGCTGAAAGGCATTACTTTTGCGGCAGAAGGTACCGTCTACGAGCCGTCAGAAGTTCTGTATGTCGATCTTTACAGCGACGATAACGGCAATGGCCTTTATGACAATGGTGAAAAGAAACTGGGGCATACCACAATCGAATCCGATGACGGTTCCGCTCAGTTTAACGATCTCGGCATAAGTATGAGTGCGGGAGATGAAGAAAACGTGATTTTTGTAGTCGGGTTCAGCCCGGATATTCAGGTCGATAAAGATTTCCGTCTGCTGATAGATTCTGACGACTGGGTAGATGCAGATGGCGCTCAGGTCGAAGGTGCTCCGGTCAACGGTCCGATGTTTACCTTCATTGAAGGTGAGGTCGTTCCGTGTGAAAGTGATGAGGATTGCGCCGAGTATGGTGCAGATTACCTTTGCGACGAGCTTAACGGCATTTGTGTTCCCGGCAGTGACGGCGACTGGGTTGTTGACGGCGATGATGCTGCTGACGGTGATTTCGAGGGCGCAGAAGATGCCGAAGAAGAAGACAAGGGCGGCGGAGGATGTTCCGAAGTCGGCGATTTCCGTTCTATCGGACTGGTGCTGATGGGCGTTCTGATGCTGCTGTTCTGTCTGTGGCGCATGCGCGGCAGACGCAAAGACGATACAACCGAGCGTTATTGATACTCAGCTGATTGTTCAAGGGGGGCGGAATGTTTGTCCCGCCCCCCATTTTTTTACAGGGGTCGCCTGATGCTGGCGAAGTTCTACGACGTTATCATCGTTGGAGAGAATCTTGCGGGGCTTATTGCGGCTGCGCTGCTGGCAGGACGCAAGTATTCCGTTCTTCTTATCCGTAACATGTCTGCTCCCGGAAGCAGCCGTTTTTACGGCTCTTCCACTGAAAAGCAAAAAAGCAGCCATCCCGGAATATTCGATCTGCCGATTCCGTCCGCCGTTGTGAGAGAATTGAATCTGGGGCACAAGCTGAAGAGCGCCTTCAAGCCCATTTCGCCTTTGTTTCAGGTGCTCAGCCACGCACACAGGGTTA
>JAKQSH010000391.1 GCA_029570245.1 Deltaproteobacteria bacterium
ACGCTTGCGCATCGACGCCGATGTTATCGAACCCATAGAATATGAAACATGCCCATTCCCCGATCCTGACGGCGAATGCACTCCGGCGCGGCGCAATGTGGCGGCATTTCTGTATGCCGCTCCGGTTCTGGCCGAGGTGCTGGAACGTGCAAAACAGGAGCAGGGCGTCGATTTCTCGCGCTACGACATCAACGGGCCGGACGGCAAACCCGACGGCTGGTCTGACGGTGTGCTGATGGTGGTGAACTTCGGGTGGTTCGGTGTCGCTCTGCCTTTCGGGCTGGTCAGTGAAAAGCTCATCCTCGAATACGACGGCGTGAAGATTCCCATTGTCGCCATATCCGGCGGGCCGAACGCGGTTTACATGTCGTTGCACGAATACGGACATCTGCTTGGTTTTGCCGATTTATACGACGAATGGCGCATGACATACGGCCTGCAATTCTCGCCCATGGGCTCGTGGCATTACGACCGCTTTGTCCCGGCGCTGGATGCCCCGTCACGCTATTTCATCGGCTGGGCCGATGTTGTGCAGGTGCAGGGGACGCTGGAGGAGCTCATCCCTCCGGTGGCCGACAGTGGCCGCATCTACAAGCTGGGTGCGGGACGTGAGTTTTTCCTGGTCGAAAATCGCGCCCGGAGCGGGCCATTCGACATGCAGTTCAGTCGTCCCGGACTGGCGATTTATCACGTCAACATGCAGAAACGTCCCGAAGGCGGCGACGACGATTTTTACGGCGTGGTGCTGGATTGTCCCAATTGCAGTCGCTGGCGACCTTTTGTAATGAACGAGCAGGCCGACGGACGTTTCGATGTTCAGTATCGCCTTATGCCCGGACAACATGCCGATCTTTTTCACAGCGGCTCTGCTTTTCTGCCTGGGCCGTATCGCGGAAAACTTTCGGCCTCGAACGTGTATTTCAACTCGAATTATTATGGTGGGCGCGCCTCGGAAATCGCGGTTTACAACATCGACTCGGATTCCTACGCGCCTTTTGTGAAGGCTGTGCTGAAAGCTCCTCCGTTGCC
The DNA here is from genome assembly GCA_029570245.1 of Deltaproteobacteria bacterium. GTDB lineage: Bacteria > Myxococcota_A > SURF-8 > SURF-8 > SURF-8 > JAKQSH01. Next base: position 1,030 of record JAKQSH010000391.1, read on the forward strand.
GGACGCCTGCGCCGATCTGCTATGTCCGCCGGACAGAACATGCCGCGAAGGGCGCTGCGTTGCAGTAGAAAATCAATTTCACTCAATGGCGGTTTTACCTGCGGCAACTGATGATGAACATCATCAGAACAATACCACCGAAAGGCCGGCCTTTGCCGGAGAACGTCGCGAAAGTACAAAGGAGAATTCCTCAATGGAGCAGTATTTCGATTTAAGCCTCGACTGGCGCATCGTCTTTGTTGTCATTTTCGTTGTATGGATGATAATCCGCAAACCGCTGCGGCGTCGCCTTGACAACCGCTACAGGGACTCCTCCCTAAAAAGCGACAATGAATGAACCATATTCTTTCTTAACAGCCAGAAATCCGATTGTGAATCCTGGTGTAAATAATTCTTATGCCGGACGACATTCCTCATGCCGTACAGGCCAGAAAAGATTTCAAAATGTTGCTGGTAATGCTGAAGGGCTGAATTAAAGCCCGAAGCGTCCGGCTTGTTTATTGATTTCCTATTCCTGCCGCCAGATAAGTTTCGGGCAGAGGTCTTCGAGTGGGCATTCTTCGCATCTTGGTTTGGGGCTGCAATAATTATGACCCGTGGCGACTATCTGCGCGTGGTAGTCGTTGAAGAGCTGCAGGCGTTCCGGCAGGTTGTTTTCGAAGAATGTACGCACTTCCTCGTAATCGGCTTCGCGGCTGATAAGACCCATGCGAGAGAAGATTCTCTTGGTATAGGCGTCAACCACAAACACCGGACGTTCGAAAGCGTAAAGCAGTATCGAGTCCGCAGTTTCGGGGCCTATGCCCCACACCGCCAGAAGCTCGGCACGCAGTTGCTGTGTCTGCACGTCGCGGATTTTCGAAAGTTTCCTGCCGCCGCGTTTGTAAAGATATTCAACCAGTGATTTCAGGCGACGCGCTTTGAGACGGAAATATCCGGCGGGGCGTATCAGCAGCGCCAGTTCGTCTATGTCAATGTTAAGAATGCTCTCAAGGTCGAGTTTGCCGGATTGTTTAAGGTTTGCGATTGCTTTTTCGACGTTTTTCCATGCGGTATTCTGAGTAAGGACGGCTCCCACACAAACTTCAAACTGCGTTTCTCCCGGCCACCAGTTGCGCTGACCGAAACGCTTCAGCATCCTGCCGTAAATTTTAAGCAGCAGGTCTTTGCGCTCTTTCTCCGAGTAGCTTACAAGGCTTGCAGCCATAATGGGTTTATCTCTCGAACTGGCTGCCGCTGCTCATGTTTTCGAGCTTCTTCATCTGGCGCAGAACTTCGAGAACCTCGGCCTGAATGGCAAGCATTTCGTCGCTTTTCTGCGGAGCCGCGTCGATTTTCTTGTAAAGATCGACAAAGGTGTCCTGGGCGTCTTCGTTCATGTCGTGCGAGAGATACTGCGCCCAGCCGATTTTATATATTATGCGCCAGTACTCCTTTCCCATGGTCGTTTTGTAGTACTTAAGAGCGCGCTCATAGCTTTCTACCGCCTTGCTGAAGTGATCGAAGCCGGTAGGTTCCTTGAAGTAGTGCTCGCCCATGCGGAAGTACATTTCGCCGACAAGCGGGCTTTGGGGATAACGCTTGATGAACAGTGCGATCAGCTTTATGGACTGACGGTCGAGTCCGATTTCGCCCTTTACCACCGCCAGCATGTGCAGAACTTTGTCTTTATATGGAAACTCGTTATGACGGTTGAGGATTTCGTTGCAGTAGGCAACGATGCGGTCATAGTTGGATGCAAACTGCTGCACCGTCGCTTTGGCCGGTTCCGCTGGCGGCGTTGCTGTCGGGGTTTCGAAGCCATTGGCCGAAACGGTCTGCTCATCGGGAATCTGATCTGTCGTGTTTTCGGTGACGACGTTTATTTTGGTGGATTCGGTACGGATATCGTAAAGCTGTTGGGCAAGGAAGAACAGGATGTAAGGGTCGGAGCCTTCGGAAAGAACTTTTTCGGCCAGGAAAACGAAGCCGTCGCGCAATTCTGAATTTTTGCTTTTTAACACGCTCATTTTCTGTTCGTAGTCTGCAAGTGCCTTATCCTGTTCGACGCGCAATTGAACCGGGTTCAGATTGTGATTCTGGTCGATTTCGGCCATGCGTTTTTCGTGTTCGGCTTTGATTGCTGCCATGTCCACAGGAATCTGCCGCAGCGATTCGTGTGCGGCGTAGAGCGCTTCATAGGTTTCTTTGTAATCAGCCGGGAACTGAATGAGCTGGGGCTGGAATTCGATCTGGAATTCCAGACCGGGCGCGCTTATGGCGTGAGCCGTCATTGGTGAAAACGCAATGAAGGACGCCATGACAAGCAGAAGCAGAAATCTGTCTGTGTTTTTTATCATTTTCAAATCCCCTGAGAAGATTGTTTTTCTGTTTCCTGGTTATCCGCCTGGTTTGCGGCGTCTGCCGAATATACAGACCTTCCCGCTTCTGCACCGTCTGGCGTCAAAAAAAGCGGTAAAGCGGCTCCTTGATTCGTCAGAAAATCTTATGATGAAAATACCATGAAACCGCAGCCGGGCATTGAGTCATGTTAATGCCAGGAGTCATGCTTGGCAAGACAATATTCTTGCTGCGGAACAAAATGCTGGTAAGAAGAAAGTGAATTTTTACCATCTACCGCTGATCTGCTGGGCGATAAGGCTTGTCGCCGCCACAATCAACCAGACCGAAAGCCCCAGAAAAATCGGACGCGGCCCGGTTTTAACGAGCGCACGCAGATTTGTTCCCAGACCTACTCCAGCCAGAGCTACGATAATCAGGAAGCGCCCAGCCAGCCCCAGAATTTCTGGCAGCCTGTCACCAAAAAGGCCGAGAGTATTTGCAATTGCAGCCAGCAGAAACAGCAGAATGAACCACGGAAAAATGGCTTTGATGGAATAAGTTCCGTTCTGTCTGCTTTTCCGGGCGGTGTAAAAAGCGAAAGCCAGCGATATCGGAATAATCATGGTGGTTCGCGCCAGTTTTGTAATTGTGGCGTAATCTCCAGCGGTTATGCTGTATGAATATGCGGCTGCAACAACCGATGAGGTGTCGTTTATTGCGGTACCCGCCCACAGCCCGAAACCGGTATCGCTTAATCCGAAGAGATGGCCCAGGGGAGGAAAAATCAGTACGGCTGCGACATTGAACAGAAAAACAGTCGAGATTGAAAAGGCTATTTCGTCGTCGTCGGCTTTTATTACAGGCGCTATTGCGGCAATAGCAGAGCCTCCGCAGATTCCGGTTCCGACCCCGACAAGACTTGCCAGGCGAGACTGCACTTTTAACAGGCGCCCTATGAAATAAGCCGCCAACAATGCTGCGCAAAGTGAAACAAGCATGACGGCCAGCGATTCCTGTCCGGTCTGGATGATCTGATCCAGACTTAAACTGCCGCCCAGTACAACAATGGAAGCCTGAAGAATTTTTTTGCCGGAAAATGAAATGCCCGGTTTAAGCGCCGCAGATGGAGCCTGCCAGGAAGCGATTGCAATTCCAAGCAGAATCGCAAAAACTGCTCCACCAACCAGTGGAAAACATAATCCAAGGAAGTATGCGACAACAGCAAGACCTGAGCAACTGAGCAGGCCCGGCAGGCGTGAACGCCATATTTTAACAGACATGAAGGCACCTCGAAAATCATTAAAAACATCAGTTGGCCGGTCGCAGTTCGCCTGGCGAAAGCATGTCAGGTGGGCAATCGGAAATAATCAACAGCGCCTGCCATAAATGCAGCGCGAAGAAGGCTAGCACCCGGCGCCGGATGCTGTCAAGCTGCAAAACTAAGCATGTTTTGCCGATCGTGACAATCCGATTACATTCATTGCTGCTGTTTAATTGACTTCCGTGTCTTTGTTTATTTATAGTAATCAAGCGTAACGGTTCTGAATTATTCGTATTCATTGACTTTTACCCCGCAGAAAGTGCGGGCTGCCTAAAGCATCCTGAAATGCCATTGGCATTTCACGGTATTTGTTCGTTCGGCAATTGACACTGCCTGATCAGCAATTAACTTGTTTATTGAAAAGGGAGAAGGAGTAACCATGAAAGAAATCAAAGGAACACGCACAGAAAAGAACATCCTTACTGCTTTTGCAGGAGAATCTCAGGCTCGCAACCGTTATACGTACGCCGCCAGCAAGGCCAAAAAAGAAGGCTATGTCAAAATTTCGATGATCTTCGAGGAGACAGCCGATCAGGAAAAAGAGCATGCCAAACGTCTGTTCAAATTTCTGAAAAGCGGCGAGGAACTCGAAATTACGGCAGCTTTCCCGGCTGGTTTTATCGGGAACACCGCCGAAAATCTCCTTCAGGCTGCCAACGGCGAAAAATACGAGTGGACCGAAATGTATCCGACGTTTGCGGAAGTCGCCCGTGAAGAAGGTTTCGAAGAAGTCGCAAAAGTGTTTGAAGCAATTATGGTCGCCGAAGAAGAGCATGAAAGGCGCTATCGCAGACTGCTTGAAGATGTCGAGAACGGCACCGTTTTCAAACGTCCCGAACCGACCGTCTGGCGCTGTGTGAACTGCGGCTACCTCGAAACTGCCCTTGAGGCGCCGGAAGTCTGTCCGGCCTGTGCGCATGGACGCAGCTACTTCGAGCCCGTCTGCTGCAGGTAGGAATATTGCCGTTTTCTCCGAATTGTGCGGTTCCTGTTCTGTTCCTTTACGGAGTATTGAGCGGCGATTTTTTGAATCGTCGATTCTGGCAACGAAACAACAACTGAAAGCGGAAATCGGATTTTTCCGCAAGGGAGATAATATTATGAGTGAAAAACATGGAGCCGTTACATTTCAGGGAAATCCGTTGACTCTCATTGGAAACGAAGTGAAAGTCGGCCAGACTGCGCCGGATTTCACCGTTATTGCCAACGACCTGAGTCCCAGGACTCTGGCGGACTACAAAGGTTCTATTCTGGTGATATCCGCCGTGCCTTCACTGGACACTCCGGTCTGCGACATGGAAACGCGCCGTTTCAACGCCGAAGCTGTGAAGCTGGGTGATGATGTGCGTATTCTTACAATCAGCATGGACCTGCCGTTTGCTCAGTCGCGCTGGTGCGGAGCCGCCGGCGTATCGAACGTGACAACATTGTCTGATCACCGAGACGCTTCTTTCGGTCTTGCTTATGGTATGCTGGTGAAAGAACTGCGCCTGCTGGCCAGAACGGTTTTCGTAATCGACAAGGCCGGTGTCGTCCGTTATGTGCAGGAAGTAGGCGAAATAACGCGCGAGCCGAACTACGACGAAGTTCTAAATGCTGTAAAAAGTTTGAAATAACCACATAAAACTTATCAGATCATGGAGGCTAAGGTCATGGCGGAAAAAGGACGGATTTACAAATGCGACATTTGCGGCAACGTGGTTGAGGTACTGCATGCCGGACCCGGAAGTCTGGTCTGCTGTAATCAGGAAATGCGTCTGCTGAAAGAAAACACCACCGATGCCGCTACCGAAAAGCATGTGCCGGTAATCGAAAAAGTTGAAGGCGGTTATCTGGTCAAGGTCGGAGCCGTAACGCATCCGATGGAAGAAAAGCACTGGATAGAGTGGATCGAGCTTGAAACCGGAACGACATCGTATCGCAAGTTTCTGAAGCCCGGCGACAAGCCCGAAGCGTACTTCCGTACCGACGATACCGCAGTAAGCGCCCGCGAATACTGCAACCTCCACGGTCTGTGGAAAAAAGAAGGAGTCTGAAAATGCTTTCTGAGAAAATGACAAAAGCCCTGAATGAACAGGTAGCTTTCGAGTTATATTCCGGTTATATCTACTGGTCGATGGCCGGCTGGTGTGCGGACAGGGGGCTCAACGGCGCGGCCAACTGGATGATGATGCAGGCCGGCGAGGAGCTTTTCCACGCTCACAAAATGAACGCCTACGTTATCGAGCGCGGCGGACGCGCAAAAATGCTCAAAATCGACGAGCCGCGCTTCGAGTGGGGCAGCCTGCTTGAGGTTTTCCAGAACGCTCTGGAACACGAACGCAGCGTTACTTCGCGCATAAACAATCTGGTCGATCTGGCTGTGGCCGAGCGCGACCACGCCAGCACGACATTCCTGCAATGGTACGTCACCGAGCAGGTCGAGGAAGAATCAAATGCCGAGAACATAATTAATCAGCTCAAACTTATCGGCAACGACGGGCGCGGTCTGCTTATGATCGACCGCGAACTGGCGACGCGCACTTTCACCTGGCCGGCCCCGGCGGCGGACGCCACGTAAAGATTTCACCGCATAAATGCATTGAGAAGGCCGGGAAGAAATTCCCGGCCTTTTTTGTTGTTATATTGGTATTATATTTTTATTGATTGACAAACATTGTTTTCTGTCGTCTAATAATCACATAAGAGGTTGTTATTAAAAACAATATGTAGGAGAAGAAATGAAGCATTCGCTATTGGGTCTTTCGCTGGCGGTGATTGTGGCCATTGCGCCAAGCCTGTCTGCTGCCCCCCCCCCAGATGAAAGCATCTGTTGTGAATAATCTTTCTGACAATTCAGTGTTGTCAGAAATCAAGGAAGAATCCGATAGTGAAGAAGTTGATCTTGCCTTTGAATATGAAATGCCTGTTTTTGATAAATCCACCGAAGCTATAATAAGTCACGACGAATCAATTCAGATAATCGTCAGCAGCAATATTGACCGCCACATGGATTTGGAGCTTGGCTTCCGCGTAATCTGCCCCAATGCGGACATGGACAAAACAATTGTTTATGAATCTTTGGGACTTGATAAATATTCGTATCAGGATGTTGCGCTTTCTTTCTCGGCCTTGAAGCTGCCGCTTGAGAAAGTCGGCGACTATTGTCAGTTGATTCCGACGGTATATTTTGTCAACAGCCAGAGTTATCGTCTATCTCAGAGTTATGATTACTTTTTTGTGCGAAAAAATGAAAAGGGCTTGTTTCTGACGAATCAATTTTTCCTGGATCGCAGTGATCGTTCTCCTCCAAGAAATGCGAAAACACTTGAACCTCTCAAAAAATCAAAATCCACTATAACTGTGAACGTTTGTGCATATTGGAAGGTTCATTACAACGATGCAGGAGATATTGGAGATGATTATTTTACTGCAAACACAAACAAGGCTGCGAGGGGAGTGTATCTTGCAATATACGATTCATATGATAATTATGTCTACGGCGGTTATACTTCCACCAGTGGTTGCACCGGGAATATAACTGTGGTTAGCGGACGGGAATACACGGTTCAATTCTCGTCAACTGCTGAACCGGATGGAGACAATAGGGTAAACACGCACTATTTCTACAATACTGATGATTGGCGTGTTGCCCATTACTACCGCTCCCAGACTTGGACAAGCTCAGGTACTTATGATGTTGCAACGTCTATCTATGATCATGTTTCATCAATAATGGCGGCGGCCTCGTGGGCTGTTTATCATCGTGACGGGGGAATGAGCGACAAAGTTTACACCTTCCGTTATAAGGCAAATGAAGACAACCATTATTCATATTCTGAAAATAAAATATATCTGAAAGGATATGGCGCATATCGTAAATATATCATCGCTCACGAATTGGGACACAATATATTGAGAAACAAGCGCGGTGGCAGCCCTCATGCGGATTGTTCCTATGACGGTGGCGGTGTCAAATGTGACGATGGAACGGATGAT
>JAKQSH010000413.1 GCA_029570245.1 Deltaproteobacteria bacterium
CGCTTCAGGAATTTCGATTCGCGGGCTGAAGCTAGAAACGGCTCGCGCCATGAAACGCGCCGGATTCAGAACCGTAAGAATAGGGCTTGAGACCGCCGATCCTGCCACACAGCGCCGTCTTGGTGGAAAAGTCACCAACGACGAATTCGAGGCTGCCTGTGCAAATCTCGCCGAGGCCGGGTTTTCAAAAGACGAGGTCGGCGTTTATGTAATGGTCGGCCTGCCTGAGCAGAACCGGGAAGAAGTCGAGCGCAGCGTCGATCTGGTTCTTCAGCATGGTCTCAGGGTACATCTGACGGAATATTCGCCCATTCCCGGCAGTCCGCTGTTCGAAGCGTCCTGTGCGGCATCCAGATATGATGTTTCTGAGCCTCTGTTGCAGAATCCTACCATTCTCCCCTGCGGCGGGCCTGATCTCGGCATAAACGAAGTCAACATCATCAAGCGCCGCATTGCCGGATTCTTCAGGCAGAAATTACCTGCATAATTCGATTGCCGCCGTGATTTTGAATTTGACTATGTGCAATTTTGCAACTAACCTCTAATATCAAAGATTTATGAACACTGTTTGGCACTCTAATAAAGAGGGAAGACATGAAGTACAATAAAAACAATCACTTTATAATGCTGCTGTCCATGCTGCTTCTGCTGTTGGCGTTCTCTGTTGCCTGCGGTGGCGGAGACAATGAGGAAAACGGTGAAGACGGCGATACTGACGGCAACGAGGCAGTAGACGGCGATTCTGAAGGCTCCGACAGCGATACGGAGATGAGCGATTCTGAAGCGGAACCTCAGGTCGCCTCGAAATTTTACATGGGCTACTCCGATGTGAATATCAATCCTCCGCTTGGAACTCCGATCGGCGGTTACGGTGTGCTTAAAGTCCGCTGGGTCGAAGGTGTGCACGACGATCTTATGGCGCAGGTTGCGTTTTTCAAAAACGACGTCGATCAGGCCTACATCATTGTAAGCATCGACAATGTCGGTTATTTCTATGATTTCGGAGATTGCGGACCCGGAGTGAAAGCATTGCGCGAAACAATCGCTGAAAAACTTGCCGACAAAATCAGCATTGTCCCGCAGGCCGTGACCATCGCTTCAAGCCACAGTCATTATACTACCGACCTTACCGGCTTCTGGCAGGAAACCGAATCCTGTCCCGACAAAGACCTGCTGGAGTTCCATGTGGAGGCCATTTCGGACGCAGTTCTGGAAGCATACAATTCCATGCAGGAAATCAAGCTTTTCTTCGGCGAGACCGAAATGGAAGCCGGTTATGCCGCCCGCGATGCGCTCGATCCCAAAGACCCGGAATCTCCCCCATGCTGCAATAACGAACTCGACCAGGAAATTTCCATAATTCAGGCTCAGGACCTCGAAGGAACTCCTCTGCTGACGATAGCCAACTACTCCAAACATCCCTGCCATTCTCCATGGGAAACAAAGCTTGTTTCAGCGGATTACATTTACGGATATCGTGAGGAAATGCAGAAAAAAACCGGTGCTCCGGCCATGTTCATGCAGGGATTCGAAGCTGCTGTCCACGATGGTCCGAAGACCCGAGAGCTGGGAGAGGCCGACAATTTCGACACCGCTTATGCATTCGGCGTAGTTTTTGCCGATACCGTTGAAGCCGGATTCGCATCGCTAACCGAAACCACCACATACGACATTATGCATAAATGGGCCACTTTCGAATCTCAGGTCGGAAAAGAAAGCGCAATGGTTACTTCGCTCAAATTCTTCGATCTGCCGAAGCGTTCTATGCATATAATTACAGGCGAAGATGGTGAAGACATATATGTAATAAACGAAATGGAAGTATCGTGGCACAGATTAGGAGACGCCGAATTCGCACTTTATCCGGGTGAAGCAACTCCGCGCGCCTCACTGTTCTATCGTTCGAAGATGGTCAGCCCCTATAAATTCCTGGTTTGTCTGGCCAACGATTCCGTCGGTTATCTGCTTGAACAGGAAGACTTCGACAACGACCCCACCGGACGTCTGGTTGACTACGAACTCACTATGGGAATCGGATATGCTGGAGGTCCCGACGCAAAGGCCGCCATGGACAGCATCAACTGGTACGACGGTGCCTGGCAGGAAGAGGCTGAGGCAGAATAACACTGCATAATGATTTCATAATTTAAAAGGCCGTCTCTGTAGAAGAGACGGCCTTTTAACTTTTTACATTCGGTGATGCCTGATTGTTGTCATTCTTTGCAGATTCCGTAACTGTGTTTTCGCGGTTGATGCTCGTCATCATGGAGCACACCGCGCCGGAAACGCATTTGTTGCCGTCTCCGAACGGATTACAGGCTGTGCTGCACGAGACGTAAACAAGACAGACCAGCACAATCATCGCCCATAACAACCAGTATTTTCTTGTTTTTTTCCCTGTTTTATGCGTGAATGAAATCACGGCATTTCGTTTGAGCGAACTCGTACAGCTTTGTGTTCGTAAAGTCAAGGTGAAGAACTATTTTGTTCAGGAAGTCTGCTAAGTGTTTTTATTCCAGTTCGTCCAGGAAGTTCACTTCGCCTTTGCCTTCGCGCAGTATCTGCGGAACGTCGGTTGAAAGATCGACTATGGTCGAAAAGTTCGGAATGATGATGCCTGCATCAACAACCGCCTCGACAATGTGCCCCAGACGCTCTTCGATTTCGTAAGGCTCGGTCATTACCTCTTCGTCGGGAAGCTTCACGCTGGTAGTGATTATCGGATGTCCGACTTCTTCTATGATAGCGCGGGCAATGATGTTGTCTGGAACGCGGATGCCGATGGTTTTTCGTTTGGTCATCATCAGGCGCGGCACAAGTTTTGTCGCCTGCAGTACGAAAGTGTAAGGGCCGGGCAGGGCGCGTTTCATAACTTTGTAGCCGGTGTTGGTGAGATGGGCATACTGACTGACATGGCGCAGGTCCGAGCAGGCCAGCGACAGCAGTTT
>JAKQSH010000433.1 GCA_029570245.1 Deltaproteobacteria bacterium
CAACTGCATCAGCTGCTGTTTCAAGAATGAGCTTACGGAAGCTGTCGATAAAGAACAGTATGTAGAATGCTGGGCTTGTTTCTATTACGTCTACGAGATGCAGTCAGGCTCATCAGGCACCAAAGAAGAAGCATACGGCAAGGCCACCGAACAATGGGATGCCTACGAATATTCGGCTGCTGCATGTGTTGAGTGACTGCAATCAGTCTCATAAAAAAGCCCCGGACTGTTCCGGGGCTTTTTTTTATCGTCCGATTTTTTTCATTTTCCAGAAGTTTCTCTGATTTCGATTGTGCGTTCAAATATGATGCTTTCGCCCGGCGCCAGTGTTTCTGCGTTTACCCAGATTTCGCTTTCTACTTCGCCAAGGTTTTCGGGGTATGAATAAATCCATGTGAAATCCACCTGTTCTTCGTCGAAGCTTTCAATCACCTTCAGTCCTTTGCTGCCGCTGAAGCTCCATTCTCCCGCCGGTGCATCCTGATCGTAGAAATGTACGCCCTGGCGCTGTCCAGCTATTACGTTGCTCATGTCATGGTCGATATTTTTTCCTGAGCGTGCGGTAAATGCCACGCGTGTTGAAGCGACATCGCCCAGTTCGAATTCGATGTGTTCGCGCAGGCGACATTCCATGGGGTTTTCCGACGGATTCGTAACGGTGGTGCGAACCGTGAATAAAGGCCGTGTGTCGTCAAGCACAATTTCACGGCGTTGTGTGAATCCGTTAACAGTGTGCTGCTGAGTCGTAAAAGATGTGTCTGTCTGATTTTTTATCGAACCGGGTTCAACCCATCCATAAGGCACCAGTCCTCCGATGCGGTCTTCGAGCCCGCCGTTGAATGGATAAAACAGGCCGCGCTTTACGTTCCATGCGCTTATGCACTGGCCGCTGTCCTTGTGTATTATGCGCAGAACGCGCGCTCCCAGTGTCGGAACGATATCAAGCTTCAGCTCCGGGTTTTCGATGCTGTATATTACCGGCTCGCTGGAAATCAGCATGTACAGCATTTCCATGCTGGTGCGGTCTCCGGCCGCTTCCCGCACCAGTTCGAACCCGTGGGCCTCCATACGCTCGAAGAACTCCTGAACTTCTCCCCAGTCGGCTATTTCAGACAGCCAATGTATGCGTCCATCCTCTATATCGTTGCCGGCGTATGGGAACATGCGCGTGTATGTGAGCGGCATGCGCGCCACTTTTACGCGTTCAAGCAGTTCAGGGTCTTCGGCCACTTTGGTTTCCGCCTCATCGAAATATTTATTTGCCTGCTCCATTACTTCGTCGTCGATGTAGCCCTGTGCCGGATTTGTGTACAGATGCATGTGAATGTTTTCATCTTTTACTTTGCTTTGCAGCATCTGGATGTAATTTTCGAGTGAGTCGGCTGCCGGGCCATAATATCCTTCAAGAAAATCCCGGCGGATGGCCTGCGGATTGCGGGCGGGGTTCCATAGCAGATGCATTCCGTAATAGGCTCGCAGCAGGCTCCATTCCCCTCCGCCTCCGCTCTGGCCCATGCCCTGCAGGAAAATTCCTTCGACTCCGATGTTGTGATAGAAGCGCATATCGGCGGCCATGGCGTCGAAGTTGGGGAAGGGCATATAGTAGTGCGTGAAGTTGGTAATGTAATGCCATACGTAAAGATGATCGCTTATTTTCGACCATGCTTCGGCCTGGCGCTTGTAGTCGGCGTTAAGCGGGCAGGTGGCGATTGGATGGCTGTCGCATGACGGATACATGTGACAGAGCCAGACTGCTGTGTTGGGATGCATTTCCAGGCCGACCGGCGGTTCTTCGGTGTACATGTAGGCCAGCGTGCCGATAAGCTTTTCCGGGTATGATTTGGACGTGCGCTTTGCGACTTCGTTTACAAACCAGAACTGTGTTCCGCCTTCGGTCTTGTACTTTTCGTTCATCGCGCGGCACTTTTCGCACTGGCAATTGTTGTAGTGATCCATCTGCGAAAAATTGTGCTGGCGAGCACCGGGATTGGCTTCCATTCGTTCAAGCATTTTCTCTGTGACTATATCGAGAACGTCCGGGTTGGTAAGGCAGAGCTGCGTTTCCTCCCGTATGCGCACTCCGCCGATTTCTGAAAAATATTCGGGATGCTCGTCAAAATATTCATCCGGGCTGATGAACGAAAAATAGGTATGTGCGATGCCGTCAAAAGAGTATTCAAGACCATAAGGGTCATTGGCGTCTTTGCCGCCGGAGTTGTCCGATTGATGCGCCAGAAAAGCGTCGTCGGCGCCCGGCCATGTGTAATAAGCATTGCGCCATGAAAAGGCCGGTTTTACTATGCGGTCGTTTTCTGGAACTTCTATTCTGTCGAGCCTGGGAACTTTCGTAACTCCGGGCGCGTACCAGCGCACTCCGGCTGTGTATTCAAGAAAACGATGCGCGCCATACATCGTTCCGGCCCCAGGCGTTCCGGCAATTACCAGGTGTGGCGGTATAGTGCGGATGTAATAACCCTGCTCGCCGAGTTCCGTCGGTTCTGGGTCTACCCCCAGGGCGCGGGCGGATTCTCCCATGCCAAGGACTATTTTACTGCGTTCTGCCGCGCCTTCATCGCCGCACAGTGGAATTTCGGTGGAAAGAATCTCCGACAGCAGAGATTGAACTTCTGCGGCAGCCTGCTGTTCTGAGGGGCTGGCGCCTTCGTCCAATTGAACGCAATGCGACTCAGCCGTGATTTCGAAGGCGATCACCTGCGGTTCTTCCAGCGCTTCCGGTTCCAGTTCCGGTTCGGCTTCGGCGTTGTCGATTGTATCTGTATCGCTGTCGCCGTCCAAGTGTTCGAACTCGGAGTTTTCCAGTTCTTCCTCGTTAAGATCACCATCTGAATTCTTATCGGCGTCGAAATCTGTGCCGGCGCTTTCCGGATCGAAATCTCCACCTGACGATGAAGTGCTGTTCTGGCATGCGTACAGGCCGAACATTATTACAGTCAGAAAGAGCATAACATGCTTCTTCGTGCGAGGTGTCATCGCGTTGTCTCCCGGAAAAAAAGTTGAGTTTATTGATGAAAGTATGCAACAGACTGCAGCGCGATGCAAAAAAATTGGGTGAAGAGAGTGTTAGATGTTGTGCACACAAAAAAAGAAAACCGCCCTGTGGCGGTTTTCTTCAATGTAATTAGTGAGCTGTTCCGGTGTTCAATCGCACCAGCCGACATTTTCTTCTATAAGAACGCTTCCGCTGCCGGCGTTAAGATCAATGCTGCCGGACCAGATCGCATATGGATCGCTTGAATCATCGGTTACTTCACGAGTTATGGCGATGTCGATTGCTGCAGCGCTGGTAAAAGGAATGTCGATGGCGAAATCAAAAAAGCACATGCAGTTGCAGCGTCCGCCGCCTTCT
>JAKQSH010000442.1 GCA_029570245.1 Deltaproteobacteria bacterium
TGTCCTTACTCAGGATTCCGCCGGACGGATGATTTTCAACATCATATATCGCGGTTATGAGCAGTATGGCGACGAACGCATTCCATATCCGTCAACAATCCGCTTCGAGACCGAAGAGGGGCGCACGCGTCTTGTTCTCAAACTGCATTCCGATCTTCGTATCAATCAACCGGTAAGACAGCAGATTTTCAATTTCCAGATCCCAGACGGCACCGAAAAAATATATCTTTCCGGCGAATAATCGCAACCCTTCCGCCATTCTGCCGAGACGATTTTATTTTCGTTTGCTTCATCATATGAGATATACTTCTCCAGATTTCTGAATATGTCGATTAACGTTGCGGAATGTAAGTGACTATGAAGGTAAGCATCCTTGGAGTGAGAGGATCAAGGCCGGTTTCGAGCCATAATATGATGCGCTACGGCGGCAACACTACCAGCTTCCGTATCGACATCGACGGCATTCCACCGATTTTCGTTGACGGCGGCACCGGGCTTTACGAAGAGGGAATCCGTCTGGCCTCGCAGCCCGGACCTCTCAGAATTTACATGCTGGTTACGCATACTCACTGGGATCATATTCTCAGTTATCCGCTTTTCGAGCCGTTTTATCGCCAGGACTGCGAAGTCACTTTTTTCGCTCCTGTTTCCGAGAAAGCGGATTTCCCGCGTCTGATCAGAGGACAGCACCACGACCGCACTTTTCCGCGTTCGTTCAACGAAATCACCGCCCATATCGAATACCGCAGTTTTTCCGGTGGCGAAAAGTTCAAGCTTGATGGGGCGACAATTTCGGCTTTCCGGCTCAATCACCCAGGCATCACAATCGGTTGGCGCATCGAACACGACGAGCGGGCGGTGTGCATCATCACCGATAACGCTCCCGTCGAAAACAACTATCTGGGCGAGGGCATGCGCGAAAGGGCTGCTGCTGACCCGCAGGCATTCGAGAAAGAGTTCAACGATAGTCTTACCGATTTTATTCTCGGCGCCGATCTTGTCATTTACGATACGCATTTTGACGAAGCGGGAATAAAAAACCGGCGTCACTGGGGTCATTCCACGCCGCAGACTGCAACCGCTTTTGCTCTTGAAGCCGGAGTCAGGCATCTGCTTCTGCATCATCACGCCCCGGAAGACACGGATTTTATGGTAGACAGAAAGCTGGATGAGGCGCGCTCCATTGCGGGTGAGCAGAATCTGGTTGTTGAGGCCGCAGCGGAGGGGATGGTGCTATGGCTCTGACGGTCTGCTTCTGGGGAACGCGCGGCAACGTAATGTCCGTCGCCCGCGAAAGGCTGATTTACGGCGGGCACACCACTTGTCTGTCTGTGCGGCATGACCATGAAATGCTTATTGTCGATGCCGGTTTCGGACTTGCCAATTTTCTTGAATGCCTGAGCACCGAAACTCCCCTTTCCAGAGGCGGGCACAAATTCAACCTGCTGCTGAGCCATTTTCACTGGGACCATATACAGGGTCTTTCATATTTTGTTCCCATTTATTTCCCCGGCAATGAAATCGTCATTCACTCTCCATTCGAGCGCGAAGTTGTGACGGAAATTCTCAATCTGCTTTTTGACGGTTCTTATTCGCCGTTCAACGGGCTTGATTCTCTTCCGTGCACCTGGACTTTCAGAAAGCTTGAGCACGGTTCCGAAATAGGTTCGTTCCGGGTGGATTTTCACGAAACGGCGCATATCGGCGAAACATACGCGTTCCGCCTCGTCACCGAGGCCGGAAGCATAGTCGTCGCCACCGACCACGACGCTTCGCGCACTCAAATCAATGACAGCCTGGTTGACTGGGCGCAAGGTTGCGACATGCTGATTCACTCGGCCATGTATACTCCACGCGAACACCAGCAGCTGGGCGGCTTCGGGCACAGTTCTTTTATTGAAGCCGTGCGCAACGCCGAGCGCATCAACGCTGCTCACACACTGCTTACGCATCACGCTCCTCTGCGCACCGACGGCGAGCTGGCCGAAATGGAGCACAATCTGCAGCACATGTACAACACCGACACCCGTCGCCTGTCATTTGCCAAAGAAGGTGAGATATACATCGTTCGCTGAAGCATTAGACCAGAAATCCATTTCTGTACGGACAGCACCGACTGACACTTATCTCTGTCTGGTAATGCTTGTTTCTGTTTAATTGTTATTGCTCTGTACCGGTTTTCGGAAGGCTGACTGTAAAGACGGTGCCGCCATCCTTGCCGTCCGCGAAGCTTATTGAACCACCGTGTGCTGTGATGATCTGATTGGCTATTGCCAGTCCGAGCCCGCTTCCGTTGGGTTTGGTGGAGAAGAACACTTCGAAAATTCTGTCGCGCGCTTCTTCCGGTATTCCATTCCCCTGATCGGCGACACTGATCCGAATTTCGCCGTCGTTTTCTTCTGTGTTAATGGCGATGTTTGCTCCGGCAGGGCTGGCTTCTTCGGCATTTTTGACCAGGTTCAGAAACGCCTGCACAATGAGGTTTTCATCCACTTCGCAAAGCAGTTTTTCTTTCTGCGGCCTGAAAACGCATGTAAGGCCGGCCTGTGCGAATTCCGGTTCCATAAAGTTGATAAGCTCGCCAAGTGTGCGGTTGAGGTCTGTAAGGTGCTTCTCTGGATTGGGCATGCGTGCAAACTTGAGATACTCGCTGGTTATCTCGCGCAGACGTTCGATCTGTCTGATGATGGAATTTATAAGGCTTACGGCTTCGTCCTTATTGGTGTTCTCCGACAGGATTTCTTCCTGCAGCATTTCTACGTTGAGGCTGATACTCGAAAGTGGGTTGCGCACTTCGTGGGTTATTCTGGCCGCCATCTGTCCTACAGCCGCCATGCGTTCGGCCATGTTAAGGCGTTCTTTCATTTCGAGTTCATCCGTTACGTCCTCGCCCAGAATGAGAATACCGCGCAGTTGTTCTTCTTCGAGGAATGGGACGGCTGTGAAACTTATGCGCCGCAATGTTCCATTTGAGTCGTGCATGGCTACAGCATAACGTGATACCGGCATTTTCTGCGTTATGACGCGCTCGAAATCCAGTTTGTCGCCCAGCGTGCCTTCTCCGACAGGCAGCTCTTTCACCGATTTGCCTTCGTGAGCCGAGATTCTTTCTGAGCCCCACAGCATGCGGGCGCGCGGGTTCGCTGTAGTCAGGCGGCCTTTGGTGTCGGTAACCAGAACGCATGACCACAGAGTTTTGATGATGTTTTCGTAATGTATCTTGAGGTTGTTGAGGTCCGCAGCCTTGTTCGCCAGCTCGTCGCGCTGTGAAACCAGTGCGCGATCGCGTTCTGCCAGAGACTGTCTCATGCGGTCGAATTCATCGGCCAGACGCCCCAGTTCGTCCCCGGATTTTACACCGACGTTTCCGCCGTATTCTCCGCGACCTATGCGCACCGCAGCTTCTGTCAGACGTCGTATGGGCTTTAGCAGAAACACCGAAATCGTGGTTAGCGCCAGTCCAACCAGCAATGCCGACAGCGTCAGCAGAATGTATGCCCACTGTGCGCGATCCGACTGCTCTTCCACCCACAGCACACTTCTGGAAATCTGATCGTCCAGATAGAGCGAGAGCTTTTTTATGGACTTTGAAAGGGCGCTCTCCTGAAGAGACAGTTCCTGACCTTTTTTTTGTATTTCGCCCGACTCCGGGTTTTCTTCTGAAAGTCTGATGAATTCTTCAACCTGTTCGACGTATTTTTCCTGCTGCTTCTGAATTGCCAGCAGTTGCTCTTTGGTTTTCTCCAGAAAATCCTGCTGTTTTTCGTCCTGAGTGACGAGCAGCATCTTGTCGCAGTGTGCCATTCCGCGAACGACGTTCTGCCTTGCTATTTTTGGGTAGTAGTTGCTAAGCATTCTAATGAGCACACGTCTGACGCGCGCCTCATCGGCTTCCATTACCCGCGCTACCGCATTCTGGTGATTTTTCTGAGATGTTTCGATCTGTGCGGAAATCTGGGTAAGAGGTATGTATCCTTCGTTGATGCGGTACAATGCTTTGGTGGTAGACTTCATACTCTGGCTGCCGAAATAGGATACCGCCGCAAAAAGAACCAGCGTTGCGGAAAAAAGCAGAATTATTTTGGTAACTATGGAAAGTTTCATTCCGAATATTTGTTTTTTTGTCCAAACTGGTGTAAACATATCAAAAATGCCTGTCTGCTGCAAGGCATGACCCTTATTAAACGAGGTTTTCCGGGGCGCTAAAATCTGTAAAAGATTTATTGACACCTACAATGAAATTAGATAGGGTGAGGCGAATTTACCTTCAATGTAAAGGTACAACAGCTTTTCCAAGTTTTATATATTCTTTGCTAAGGCATAAAGAAGGAGGGTTTGAAAAAATGAGAAAGGCTAATCTGGCATTGAGCGGTGCTCTTTTCCTGGTTATGACGATGATTGCTGTTGCTTTGCTGGTTTCCGCTTGTGAACCCGATCCGCCCCCACCAGAACCGGAGTGCGATGACGATCTGGATTGCCCGGCAGACAAGCTTTGTCAGGCCGGTCGGTGTGTCACAAGAGCACCTAAAGAAGCTCCCCCGGAGTGCTACAGCAACGCCGATTGCCCGGATAACAAGATTTGTGTCGCCGGCAAGTGCGTGATCGAGTGCCAGACCGACAGCGATTGCCCCAACGGCAAATCCTGCATCAACAACCGTTGCGTCGATGGCGGTTGCAAGGTTCCGACCGTTTACTTCGATTTCGATCAGTACTACCTGACTTCGGAATCACAGAGCACCCTCAGAGCTTCCGCCGGTTGTCTCAAGGGTGTCAAGAAAACCATTATAATTGAAGGTCACTGCGACGAGCGCGGCACCGCCGAATACAACCTCTCGCTGGGCCAGAAACGCGCTCAGGCCGTTCGCGATTTCCTGGTTGACCTCGGAATCGACCCGACCTCCGTCAAGATCATCAGCTACGGCGAAGAGCGTCCCGCAGAATACGGCAGCACCGAAGCCGCGTGGGCCAAGAACCGTCGTGCTGAAGGCAAGATGGAATAATCCGAACCTGATGTATTAGCGCAGGCTAACGACTCCCCCTCGTCATATGGCGAGGGGGAGTTTTGCTAATGAGGGTTAATGAAATGTCACAGAGAGCTTTGATTTTACTGGCGGCTTTTTTTATGACGATGTTTCTTCCGGCCTGCATAATGACCAAGGCTGATGGGGAAAAACTGAAACAGGAATTGCTGACCACCAACGCTCAGCTTGAAAGTCTTGAAAAGGATTACAGTCAGAAGAGCGGAAAACTGGATGAATTGGTTGTGCAGCTTCAGAGTGAGCTTGAGCAGTTGAAAAAGCATTCTCAGGCAACGACCGCCAGCGATCACGTTGAGCTTGACCGCATCCGGCGCGACATCCTCATGCTGACCGGCATGATTGAAAATCAGGGCTATGAAGTACAGCAGAGTTCTCTGAAGCTTCAGGAAAAAATCGACGAACTTACTCAGCGTGTTCTTGTTATTGAAGCTAAACTTAATATCACTCCTCCCGGAGAAAAACAGAAAGCAGCGGCTGCAAACAATGCCGGCGGAAACTCTTCTGCCGCCATTGCCGCATCCTCAGAGCCGGCAGCCGACGACCCAAAAGAGCTCTACAGGCAGGCCCGCAAACTTATCAGCGACGGAAACACTGTTGACGGGCGCCGTCTTTTTGTCACTTTCATT
>JAKQSH010000455.1 GCA_029570245.1 Deltaproteobacteria bacterium
TTCGGCGGTCTGGCCGCCATAACGCCCGAAATGCGTCAGTACGCCAAGACAATCAATTTCGGAATCGTGTACGGACAGACGGCTTTCGGGCTGGCACAGCAGCTGAACATTTCTCAGGGCGAAGCGCGGCGCTTTATAGACAACTATTTTGCGCGCTACTCGCAGCTTAAACGCTATATGGATTCTGAAATAGAAAATGCTCGCGACAGCAGAACCGTGCGAACAATATTCGGGCGCAGCATTCCGCTGGAAGGCATTGACGAAGGTCCGCAGGCGCAGCGCAGACATCAGGAGCGTGTGGCGGTCAATGCCCCTATTCAGGGGTCTTCTGCCGATATAACCAAACTGGCCATGATTGCTGTTGATGCGGAAATTAAGCGCAGCGGCAGTCGCGCCAAAATGATATTGCAGGTACATGACGAGCTTCTCTTCGAAGTTCCGGCGGAGGAAGCAGAAGAGTTGCGCGTCATGGTTAAGGAAAAAATGGAAAACGTGGCGCATCTCGATGTGCCGCTTGTTGTTGACGCTCATGTGGGCGCCAACTGGGACGAAGCACACTAGCAGGCAGGTCAACAATGTCAGCAATCAGCGACCAGACTTTGAAATCAGTGTTAGAAAGCGCAATCAGCCGTGTGGCTGAAGCCCGTGACGCGAAAGAACTGGATGAAATCCGCGTGGCCTTTCTGGGGAAGAAAGGTCTTGTCACCGAGCAGATGAAACGCCTGGGAACTCTGCCGCCCGAAGAGCGGAAAACCTTCGGAGCGCAGGTCAACGAAGCCAAAAACGGCGTGGAAGACGCCATTAAAAAGCGCGGTGCGGAGCTTGAGTCCTTACGCTACGCCGATCTGGCCGAAAAAGAGTGGATCGACGTAACCGTTCCGGGTGAGCCGGTTAAACGCGGTCATCTTAATCCAATTTCGCAGATTCAGTACGAGCTGGAAGACATCTTCACCTCACTCGGCTTTGCTGTTGTTGACGGTCCGCACGTGGAAACCGAGTTCAACAATTTCGAGGCGCTCAACATTCCGGCGGATCATCCGGCCCGCGACATGCAGGACACTTTCTGGACGGAAGACGGAAATCTGCTGCGTACACACACTTCATGCATGCAGATTCGCGCCATGCAGCGTATGAAGCCGCCGATGCGCCTGATAGCTCCCGGAAGAGTTTTCCGTTACGAAGCCACCGACGCTTCACACGAAAACACCTTCTATCAGATGGAAGGTCTGATGATCGACCGCAATATCTCGGTATCGAATCTCATTCATTTTATGAAAACTCTGCTGCGCGAGATATTCAAACGTGACGTGAAAATCCGCCTCCGTCCGGGATATTTCCCGTTCGTGGAGCCGGGTTTCGAACTTGACATCAACTGCCTCATATGCGGCGGTTCTGGCTGCCCGGTCTGCAAACAGTCCGGCTGGGTCGAACTTCTGCCATGCGGTCTGGTGCATCCAAACGTCCTGAAGAATGTCGGCATCGACCCCTCCGAATTTACAGGATTCGCCTTTGGTCTTGGGTTGAACCGTCTGGTTATGATGCGCTATGGAATCGACGACATCCGACATTTCCTGTCTGGAGATGTTCGTTTCGTAGAACAGTTCTGATATTACCCTGAAACATGAAATGGAATTGAGGTTCAAATGAAACTGAGCCTGGAATGGATAAATGAATTTGTGAATATCGACGGAATCAACCCCGCCGATCTTATGAACCGTCTCACTATGAGCACTGCCGAAGTTGAAGGACTGGAGACCGTCGGCGAACATTTCCGTCAGGTGCTTGCAGTTCGCGTGATTGAGGTGAAGCAGCATCCCAATGCCGACAAGCTTAAAATAGTCAAGGTTGCAGACGGCGTTTCGGAATATGAAGTCGTCTGCGGCGCGCCCAATGTGGCCGTGGGACAGATGGTCGCGCTGGCACGCACAGGGACGGTGCTGCCTTCCGGTGAACTGAAGCCTGCAGTCATTCGCGGCGTAAAGTCCGAAGGCATGCTGTGCGCCGAAGACGAGCTTGGCATATCCGACGATCATTCCGGTCTGCTGCTGCTGCCGGAAGGCACTGCTGCAGGAACGACTCTGGATGCCATATATGGCGCGCCGGATGCGCTGATAGAAATCGACAACAAGTCGATTACCAACCGCCCCGACCTGTGGGGGCATTACGGTTTCGCGCGTGAGGTGGCCGCCATTTACGGACGTTCGCTCAAATTTGCACCGGGCGAAAATGTGATACTCGAAGGTGAAGCGGTAGAGAGCCTTCAAATCGAAAACCGTGCCCCTGAACTTTGCATGCGTTACTCCGCACTTGTTATAGACAACGTCTCCGTGCGTCCGTCGCCGGAGTGGATGCAGCGCCGCCTGCGACGCGTAGGACTGCGTCCCATAAACAATCTGGTGGATGTAACCAATTATATAATGCTTGAACTCGGACAACCAATGCACGCCTTCGACCGTCGTATGATCGAGGGTGGCAGAATCATAATCAGGCGCGCCGAATCCGGTGAAAAATTCGTAACTCTGGACGGCGTTGAGCATGAACTGTCGCCGGAAAATCTGCTTATCGCAGACGCGGTCAAGGGTGTCGCTCTGGCTGGGGTCATGGGCGGACTGCACAGCAGCATTGCTGAAGACACCGGCAAAATCGTGCTCGAATCTGCAACGTTCCACGCTGCGAATGTGCGCCGTACAGCCAACGCTTTTGCCTTGCGAACCGATTCTGCTCAGCGTTTCGAGAAAAGCCAGGACC
>JAKQSH010000459.1 GCA_029570245.1 Deltaproteobacteria bacterium
GCTGCTGTTCCAGCATCAGGTGGGCGAATTGTAAATGTTACGAGTCCCATGCAGGGCCTGATAATGTCATTCAGCGTCAAGGTCGGGGCTTTTGTCAAAAGAGGGCAGAGCGTAGGTCTGCTTGAAGCAATGAAAATGGAAAATGATATTCTGGCGACAGAAAACGGCACTGTCGCCGAAATTCTGGTCAGTCCCGGCGAAGCTGTGCAGGCCGATCAGGCTGTAATGCGCATTTCTGTAGCATAAGAGAGGCAGGCTGACATGGAAATAAATCTGAGCGATTTCATAAATTCGCTGGGAATAGTCGGCATTATCGACAGCATGGGCAAGCCGCTCATAATGTATGCCATAGGTCTTACGCTGATTTCTCTCGGCATTTTCAAGAAATGGGAGCCGCTGCTGCTGATTCCGATTGGTGTCGGCGTGATATTGACCAATACTCCGTTCATCAATCTCATGGCGCATCCGGCGGACGACACGGCGCTTACGCCTTATGTTCTGCGCGAACAGATGGGGCTTCTGTACCTGATCTATCTTTACGGCATAAAGACCGGTCTTTTTCCTCTGCTGATTTTCCTCGGAATCGGCGCCATGACGGATTTCGGGCCGCTTATCGCCAATCCTAAAACAATATTCCTCGGTGCTGCGGCGCAGTTCGGTATCTTCGGAACGCTGATCGGCGCCATTGCACTTGGCTTCCCTCTTAAGGAAGCCGGCTCGATAGCAATCATAGGCGGTGCCGACGGCCCGACGGCTATTTTCCTCACCTCCAAGCTGGCTCCGCAGCTGCTGGGTCCGATAGCCATTGCCGCATACAGCTACATGGCGCTGGTTCCAATGATTCAGCCGCCAATCATGCGTCTGCTGGTGTCAAAGAAAAATCGTGCAATAAAGATGGATCAACTGCGCACAGTCAGCCGTCGTGAGAAGATTCTTTTTCCTATCTTCATTATGATGGCAACCATTCTTCTTATCCCTTCCGCAGTTCCGCTGATCGGCATGCTGATGTTCGGCAACCTGCTTAAGGAATCCGGTGTGGTGGATCGCCTTTCCAAAACCGCGCAGAACGAGCTTATCAACATCGTTACCATCTTTCTAGGTGTGACGGTCGGCGCGACGATGACTTATGACGCCTTCCTGAATCTGAAGACAATAATGATAATTTTCCTGGGCCTTATCGCATTCAGCATCGGAACCGCATCCGGTCTGATCTTCGGCAACATCATGTGCTGGATTTCAGGCGGCAGGGTCAACCCGCTGATCGGTTCCGCCGGGGTCAGCGCCGTTCCGATGGCTGCGCGTGTTTCTCAGAAAGTCGGCCAGGAAACAGACCCGTTCAACAATCTGCTGATGCACGCCATGGGGCCGAACGTCGCAGGAGTAATCGGTTCGGCAATTGCTGCAGGCGTTCTGCTGGCCCTTCTGGGGTGATTTTTCGACTTGATGGCATCATTATCCCCGCTGTGAGAAATTTCAGCGGGGATTTTTTTACATGAACAACAGAAGGCTGATCGCCATAACCACCATGCCGGCCACCAGACCGTAAATGGCGGTGTGACCTTCGCCGTATTCGCGGGCGGTCGGGAAAAGTTCGTCGATGGAAACGAAAACCATTATTCCTGCAACTGAAGCAAAAAGAAAACCCATAACCGATTCGTCGAAAACAGAGCGCAACACCAGATATCCGACTATTGCTCCGACAGGCTCTGCCAGCCCGGAAGAAAAAGACAGCCAGAAGGCTTTTTTACGTGAACCCGTAGCGTGGAAAATCGGCACCGAAACCGAAATGCCTTCGGGGATGTTGTGAATTGCGATTGCAATTGCAATGGAAACGCCGAGCGTCGGATTCACGAGCGCCGAAGTAAAGGTCGCCAGTCCTTCCGGGAAATTG
>JAKQSH010000004.1 GCA_029570245.1 Deltaproteobacteria bacterium
GCAGTAGGTTCCGCCGAATGCGTCTGATTTGCAAAGGTGGTCGCCGCCAGTGCCGCCATCGCCGCCTGAACCACCCGGTCCGGGTTGGCCGCCGTCGCCGCCTCTACCTCCATTGCCGGTGGTTATTTTACAATTGGTGACATGCGGGACGCTGCCGATGTAGTAGACTCCAAATACGCTTCCGCCGCCGCCACCGCCCGATCCGGCGCTTCCTCCGCACCCGCCGCCGCCGCCGCCGCCGCCTGCTCCGCCCCAGAAGGCAGAAATCCATGTTCCGCCGTTCGAGCCGCCGCCGCCGCCACCACCACCACCACCGGCGCCATCATAGCCGCTTTCACCGGTAAGTCCAGCTGAGGAAATCCAGAAGCCGTTGTCATCAACCTGGCCTCCGCTTCCTCCGTTGCCCGGAACGCCGTCGTTTCCGTCCGGCCCCATATATCCCGGTTCACCGTTGCCTTCAGGCTTGCCTATTCCGGCGACTCCGCCGCCAGGTGACATTTCGCCGTTCTGGCCGTCTGGATCGTCTTCCGAGTCTCCAAAGCCACCGTTGCCGCCTTTCCCACCGCGATTGAAGTCCATGCAGGAAGTGCCACCGTTGCCGCCGTATGTGGGCGTGTCATCAAATATCGGCTTTTCACGGCCTGCTTCGCCATCGGAGCCTTTGTTTCCATTAGTACCGGTAACTCCGTTGCTTCCAGTCGCTCCGGCTCTGGCATTGTCTATCTGAATTCTGCAATGATGAACCCAGACATCTGTGCAGCTGTCTGCCCATACGCCATAATTCGATGCGCCTGGAGCGCCGCTGTCGGAAATTGTCTGAAGGGTTACAAACGCCAGTTCTACAGTTTCTTTAAGCGACTGGGCAATGACTGCGCGGAAATTTCCAGTCATGTCAGCCTGGTTCACCATAATTGTCGAAACGGCTTCAAGGCTGCGCTGCCAGTCGTTTTCGGCGACGAACCCGCCGAAAACACTCATTCCATCATGCAGTTCAATCGGTCCCTGATGAATCCCGCTGGCAAGATAAAGGTCTTTCACTGGATTTGCAGCCAGCGCAATTTCTGTTGCTTTTACAATTGTTCTCACCGGATTTTCTATGCTTCCATCGCCTTCGGAATCGTCGCCGCCGACTGGATCGACAAAAACGGCATCTTCAATACTCCCGTCTATTCCGTCGTGATTGGAATCTTCGAGATTCTCATCAGGCAGGTCTTCTACATAAGGCTGTTCCCCGTCCTGTTCGACGCTTTCTTCCTCTGAGTTCTCGGCTTCCACTTCCTCTTCGGTTGTTTCTTCTTCAATTGTTTCTGCCTCCATCTCCACCTCGGCTTCTTCTTCGGGTGCTGTTTCTTCGTCGCCATCCATTTCAGATTCGGCTTCGCTGGTGTTTTCGCTTTCTGAAATATCTGCCGAATCTTCTTCGCCTGCGGTGTCGATGTCGCCATCGCTTTCTTCGCTTGTTTCGGTGATTTCGCCGTCACCGTCCGGGTCGGTAATTGTGCTCATATTGCTGCCGCTGCACGAGATCGTGGCTGCAATGGACAGCGCCACCATAAGTAGCACTGCTGAAAACGCACACGAACAAAGCTTATTCTTCATTTTACCGCTCCGATTTCAGAATGTTCTGCTCAATTGTTATGATGATATTCTTTGAACGCTTATATTGTCAAACATCCGCCTGAATTTTGTATGCATTTTCGTATGCTCTGCATTATGCTGTGAAAAACGCACTATAAAGAATGAGGCGTTACAGATGTCGTTTGTATATGGATTATTTCCTGTGCTTTTCATAATCGCTGCGGCAGTGGGCGTTTTTATTTTGCTTGCGGCGTTGCGTGGGCTTGTAAACGGAACATTGCTGGTTCCTGATCTCAGAAAAAGTTCCGGTGGAAAGACTTTTGTCGCAGTCGGCGGCAGAGAAGCAAAAATCTGGATTGTATTAGAAATCATTGTCGGTCTCGGTCTGATTGTCATAATGCTTTTCGGAATGGGTCTGTATTCGGATTTTCGCAATTCTCCGGCCAGAATCGACAGCCTGCTGACTCCGCCGGCTGAAAAGCAGGTCTTGCATTATGCTGTCGATGAAACAAGCATGGAGGCTATTTACATTTTCGATATTGATTCTGCGACTGTGCGGAATCATTATTTGCACGAACTTGAAAGCAAAGGATGGACGATTAGCGGCAAACCCGGAGCGGCGCTAATCTTTGCCGAAAAGGATGACATGAAGCTGGAAATGGTAATTATCGGCAGCCAGCCGGCAGATAACAAGGACTTTGCCTGCAAGCTGATAATTTCACTGAATTTCCGTTGATTGTGTTGCGTTGCTGTTTGATGAGTATTCTCGTCTTGCAAGAAAAATCACCAGCGGAACTGCCGCAATCAAAAGCAGCATGGAAATTATCTGTGAAGTCGAGAACCCGGAAACCACATCAAATATTCTACCGTCGATTTTGGCTTTGCCGCTCCAGCTTATCAGAAGACCTCTACTGCGGTCACCGCGCAGGAATTCAATCAGAATTCTCAGTGGCGCATACAGGAAGAAATAAGTCAGAAGCACCTGGCCTTTGAATTTCCGATTTTTCAGCACAGACAGCAGCACAAGAAATATAATGAAATTGGCAGCAGATTCATACAGTTGTGTCGGGTGGACAGGAAGCGATGACGCTTCTTTAATGCTTATCCACCCTTCGCGAACGTGTTCGGCAAAGGCCATGCTGCCGCGCGGGA
>JAKQSH010000026.1 GCA_029570245.1 Deltaproteobacteria bacterium
GTCGCCGCTGGATTCATTCAGAGGAGAATCCATAAGCTGCCCCGGAAAGGTAAACGAGATACATGAGTTCGCGAAACGACACATCAACTGACGGAGTTTATGGCCGCTTCAAACGCTGGGCCGGACATGCCTTCGCCATCGGCGGTGGGATAGAAAGCCTGAGCGAAAAAGATATAAGGCTTCTCGAACGCATGGCCGCATATATCAAGCATCGTGGAATGTCAGAAGTTGCAGTAATGACGCTTGAAACCTGCCGTCCACTGAACTTTCTGGGTTCTCAGGTTCTGCAATTCTTCAAACCATTCGTCAATTTCGTTTTTCCAGACTCCGAAGATTTCCAGCGCTTCGCCGAACTGCTTGAAGACCGTGAAGTTCTGAACCTGTTCATAGAAAAAATAGAAAATTCACAGACTCAGGAGGCAGAAAGACCGAAAAAGAAATGATGCGCTTTCGACTGAAAACAATCCTGAGCGCAATTATTGCAGCATCAGCACTTCTGGCATACGCAGAAAATACCGCGTTTTCTCAGGATGGCCCACTGCCGCAGCTGATGCCCTTCCCCGTCAATACGCATATTGAAGTTGAAACTCCACAGCCAGTGCCATTGCCGCCCATAGACAGGCTGGAAGCCATGGATGCACCTGACGACGCGGGCAACACCGTCATCCTCAGCTGGCCTGCGCCGAGAGACGAAAAACAGGAGCAGAAATACATTATCGAAGCAACATCAGATGTGGGCGGCCCATGGCGGCAGGTTGCATCCTTCAGTGCAATGACATCATTCAAAGCCGATCTTCCGCGCGTCTTCGGCTGGAATGCTCCCGATCTGAAAACTTCACACGCCATCGAAATCAACCTTGCACCGCCCACCAGAGCTTTTACAGATAAGCTGGATGAATCCAATTACAAAAAAAACCTTAAACTGAAAGATACTCTCAAACAGATTGAAGATTCAATAAAAGATATGGCTCCGGCGGAGAAAGATGCTTTTGCCGATCAGATTGCCGAACTGCGTCAGGAAATCCTGGAACTGGAAAACAAAGCGCCTGTAACAGCTACACGTCTTGAGCCGGATCATCATTATTATTTCAGAGTCATTCGCAGCGAAGGAGAACGCCGTTCCCCGGCCATCGGGGTGGGAGTGATTCCGCGCGGAAACTGGTTCGACTCCGGGAAACTTAATAATTTTGCAATTGCCCTGGTGCTTGCAGGGCTGATTATTTTTTATGTGTACCGCACCAGGAAAAAACCGGATAATATTTTCATAAGGCGCATTCCCGGCCTTGAAGCCGTTGAAGATGCCATAGGTCGTGCGACAGAAATGGGAAAACCGATATTCTTCGTACACGGACTGGCCGACATGTCCAGTATTTCAACGGTGGCATCGGTAAACATCCTTGGAAAAATCACCGAACGCGTGGCGGAATACGGAACGTCATTTAAAGTCACCAACAAAGACCCGGTTGTACTGGCCGTTTCCCAGGAAACTGTTAAGGAAGCTTATCTGCGGATGGGGCGTCCCGATCTGTACCGCGACGATGACGTGTTTTTCGTCAGCCAGGATCAATTCTCATATGCTACCGGAGTAGAAGGAATGATACTGCGCGAAAAACCGGCTTCTATTTTTTACTTCGGTTATTATTTTGCAGAAGCTCTGCTCCTTACCGAAACCGGCGCGCACATGGGGGCGATTCAGATTTCTGGAACAGACAGCTACACGCAACTGCCGTTTTTCATTACGACCTGCGATTATACGCTGATGGGAGAAGAACTTTACGCTGCAAGCGCTTATCTGTCGCGCGATCCCAAACTGCTGGCATCTTTAAAGGCACAGGACCTTATGAAGGGACTGATAATTGTGTTCATCATTGTGGGCGTTATTCTTTCGACTGCCGGAGTTGACTGGATGACGCACATAATGGAAAGCTTTTAAGAGGCGGAAACTGTACTGTAATGCTGTTTTTTAAAAGACAACTGCCGCTTGCCATAGCCTTCTTTTTCGGAATGGTGGGTTTCTTCGCCCAGTACATTCCTCACCATTCTTTTGAAGCGCTTTACAACGAGCTTATAAGCTGGGTGCGACTGCTGTATGCTTTCGCGCTCATCCTCGGCACATATTCGCTCCTGCGTCTTCATTCAAAACGCATAGAGCGCAAGGCTCCCGGCTTCGGCTATTCGCTGGTGCTGTGGGCTGGCTTCATTGCGACATTCGCGGCGGGAATGTATAACGATGGACGCGGATTCTTGGCCGGCCAATCCGACAGCGGCATGCTGATGTGGATTTACGACTACGTTTTCAAGCCTGCCGGAGCAACAATGTTCTCGGTGCTGGCCTTTTTCATCGCCTCAGCCGCCTACCGTACATTCCGCGCCCGGACAACCGCAGCCGGAATGCTGCTGGCATCGGCAATCATTGTAATGATAGGACGCATTCCCATCGGAGACATGATATCCGAACACCTGCCGATTCTGGCGTCCTGGTTGATGGAAGTTCCGAACGCAGCAGTAAAGCGCGGAATATTCCTCGGAGTGGCGCTTGGTGTCGTAGCGACTTCGCTGCGTATAATTTTCGGCATCGAACGCGCTTATCTGGGAGGGGATTGATGCGCCGTTCAACATTGAAAAAACTGCTTGATCTTGACCGCCGCTGGATTTTTCTGACGGTGCTGATCTGTGCGATCGGGGCGCGCTTCGTTGATTTCGAACTGCCGGTTTACCCAAAAGCCGGAGTCAGAGCCATGTACGACAAAATCGAAGAAGTTGCGGCCAAAAACGGCACCATCATTGTCTCGATGGACTATGATCCTTCCTCCAAACCCGAACTTGAGCCGCTGAGCCGAGCCCTGCTCAGGCACGCCTTCAGCCGCAAAGTAAAAGTCATCGCAATGACGCATAACCCGAACGGTCAGCGTCTGGCACAGACGGTTCTTGAGGAAACGGCCTCTGAATTCGACGTTAAATACGGCGACGACTACGTATTGCTTGGTTACAAAGCAGGCAGTGGAACGCTGGTAATAAATATGGGCCAGGATTTCCGCGATGCATTCTCCAAGGATCACGCAGGAAAAGACCTGGCGTCTTTTGCCGTCACGCGCGAACTGACAAGCATAGCCCAGATCGACTACGTTATTTCCGTATCGGCCAGCGCATACTGGGAATCGTGGATGATCTACGGACATGACCGATATGGATTTCCTTACGGAGTGGGAGTGACTGGAGTAATCGCACCGGACATATTTCCTTTCCTGCAAACCGGACAAGTCACAGGTCTGGTGGGCGGGCTGGCCGGGGCAGCCGAATATGAAACTCTTATAAAAAAACCGGGAATGGCTGTAACAGGCATGAAGCCGCAATCGGCAATACATATGCTGCTGGTATTGTTTGTGCTGTTCGGCAACTTTGTGTTTTTCTACGATCTCGTTCTGAAACGCCGTCAGGAAAAAGGACATCGGGAAGAGAGACGGACATGATGGACGCCCACAAAAAAGACCTGCTGCTGTTTTTTGCCCTGGTGCTGCTTCTGACGGCAGCCAACGTTTTCCTCTTTGCCACCGGTCGCCTGAGCGCCGACTGGGAAGGCATCGGCATAATGTTCGCCGCAGGCATCAGTATTTCTCTGTACAGCTTTCTGTATAAAGACAATGTTCTTTTCAAAGCTGTCGAACATCTTTATGTCGGAGTCGCCGCCGGATATGTGCTGTCGGTTTACTGGTACACAATTTTTTTCGCCGACCTGGTGGAGCCGCTGATATTTCCGCCGCCGGGAGAATCTCCGGCCTGGTACAGGCTTGCGCCGCTGGCGCTTGGAATCATCCTGCTGCTGCGCGTGTCACGTCGTATTGGCTGGATAAGCCGGATATCGTTTGCATTCATAATGGGATTTTATTCCGGCATAGCCATACCGAACTATATCCAGACAATGATCGTTCAACAGCTGCAATACACAGTGACACCACTGTTCCGACACACAGATACTTACGAATTTGTTGTACAGACGGCGTTTCTGGCTTCCGTAGTTCTGTATGTAACGCTCGACTGGCTGCTGCTGTCTTCGCTGAAAAGACCATGGGCAAACGCTCTGGCGCTATTGCCGGCAGCGGCGTTGCTTATGCTTGGAATTTTCGGAGGAGTGTCCGGCATAAACCAGATAATGGTTCTGCTTGGCGTGGTCTGTGTGCTGGTTTACTTCTTCTTCTCGGTAGAACACAAAGGACTGGTCGGTTCCGGTAGCCGCATCGGCATTTATTTTCTCATGGTCAGTTTCGGCGCCTCATTCGGCTACACAATCATGGCTCGCATGTCCCTGCTCATAGAGCGTATCGAATTTCTGCTTCACGACTGGCTGGGAATCATCTGAAGCTACACTGGCCTTCGATGCAATCAGGTGAACCTCCAACAGATGAGTCGCGTTCGTGAAGAATAAATTCTTCGGCGTGCAGATTGTCAAGATCGACTTTAACGATTCGATGATTGTTCGTATCCGCAACAAACAACAATTTTCCGCTCAATGCCATACCGGATGGTTCATTGAGACGTCCGACGCCTTTAACATCAAGTGTTTTAACAATCACACCATCATCAATGTTTATGCTTCTTATTACATTGTTGAAGCTGTCGGCGACATAGAGTATGCGACCGTTACCTGTAATACCAAGTGGATGTTGCAACTGTGCAGTGCGTCCCGGCCCGTCTCGCAATCCGAAATCAAAAAG